>MHEF01000127.1:5776-10064 GCA_001805125.1 Nitrospirae bacterium RBG_13_39_12 | reverse complement strand
CATCTTCGGCGCATGTGTGTGGATACAAAACGCGATGATAAACCATGCAACACCCACTGGCACTATAATGTTGTCGGTGTTGCCCATCATCATAGGGATTCAACTAATATCACAGGCTATTGTAATCGACATCGGGAATACCCCAAAACGGGTTTTGACTCCCTCCGAAAAAACAGATGCAAAATAAACCCCTCATAAGTACGATAATCTAAATCATCCTGTATAATAATGCGGGAATGCATAAGTAATTAAGCTATTGAGAATCGCAAAAGGAAATAAAAGTCATATTGATGATTCAGTTGTCGAAAATAATAATATCTTATTGAAAAAGGATTAGTGATATTTGATTATATAAAAATATATTTCAAATACATTTCATCATTTAGAAACTGAGGACATGATGTTGTTAAAGCGATTGTTTTGGAGTTTTTACGCTACATATCACTTGCGCGGTCAGGCTAGTTATCCATTTAGATCACAAACCAAAATCAAACGAGATCAATCTCGTAGAGTTAGAGTTATGGTTGAATACGCCTATCAGAACGTGCCATATTATCGAGATACAATGAAAAAAATTGGTCTGTATCCCGCAGATTTTTGTAGCGTGGAGGATCTTGCCAAACTACCAATCTTGGAACGAAGCCAGATTCAAAGTGATCCGGAATATTTCATTTCTGAAAAACAATCCCTGGACCGTTGTTTACAGCTTCGAACTAGTGGAAGTACTGGATCACCCTGTATGATATATCACGACCCCTATGCAATATTCAAAAGTATGGCGATCGGCTATCGTGGACTTTCTATAATCGCTAATGCAGTAGGCAAAAAAATCGGCTATCGTGAGAGTTTTATTGGCTCTTTTATTAGCTCTATTGATAAAGTGCAACAATTTCGAAAAGATCACGCATTATTTCCGTCTGGGATATATATTAACAAACAACATTTATCTGTGCTTGAATCGCCGAAAAATATTATCCTTCAACTTAATAGTTTCAAACCGGATGTGATTGGGAGCTATGGATCTTATCTTGAGATTATGTTTTCATATTTACGTGATACAGGAGCATCTTTTCACAGACCAAAAGTCATTACTTATGGTGCTGACATGTTGTCAAGTCCAACAAGGAAACTTATTGAGAGGGAATTTAAAATACCTGTATTCAGCATTTATAGAGCAATTGAAGCCTTCGCTATTGGATTCGAATGCGAACATCATAACGGCTTGCACCTAAATATTGATTTCTACCCGGTACGAATTGTAAATACTGAGGGCCAACATCTGTCAACAGGTGAAAGTGGAGACGTCATTGTTTCAAACCTTATTAATCGCGCAACTGTCTTGCTCAACTACCGGATAGGTGATATAGCACATATCTTGCCCAAGCAATGTGCCTGCGGTCGTTCCTTACCTTTACTTTCATTTATCGAGGGGCGTACGGATGATTTAATAGAGTTACAATCGGGTAAAATAATTCACCCTCAAGCAGTATATGATATATTTACAGAAGAAGAGCAGATTTACCAGTATCAGGTTATTCAAAAAACAGTTACAGATTTCAGTGTGGCGATTGTAGCATCTAAGTCAAGTGACAATCGACTGACAACTAAACGGATATTGAATAAATTTCATCAAACATTTGGACAAAACGTTAAAGTGGACATCGCATTTGTAGAATCGATTGATCGCACCGTCACTGGAAAAATCCGCTCGGTTATTTCCATGAAACAAAAACCGCTTATACTTTTTCAATAACACACTAATAGAACAGAAGCAAAGATGACAAGCGTTAGTCAGCGGATTATAGCAGTTTAATTAGGCGTAGAATCTCGCAATTGTTTAACAATATACAAGGCGTCCATTTTCAGAAAGAATATCCTCTTAGAAAAGGAAATGCCTTCATACGATCTTGCACCTCTTGGATGAATTTTGGAGTCCAGTTTGTTTTTTGCCGCTTACTATGCGGAGATTTAAAAATAACAGCAGAGCAATCGCGGAGGTAATCTTCCCCACATTCAAGTTCATAAAATTCACAAAGTTCCATTAATATATTTTCAGGCTGTGCTATCAGATCTTCATGTCTAATTTCGAAAATATTTTTACCAAGAATACATCGTTTTAGATCCTCATTCATAGCGCATAAAGAGAAATAATATTTCATGCTTTTCTCTAAAGACCAATTCATAAGTGATGCGATACCGCTGATATTATCGTATGGATTCCGGACTACATGAATAAATTTAATGGGTTTTCGAATACGCTTTAATAAACGTATAAGCAAATGTGGATCATTCCCTAATCTTCTTGTAGTTTCACCTCCCTTTTTGTCTCCAATAACCAAAACTTTATCAAACCTCCCTTGCCATTGATTTGGGACCCTATAAGCATATTCTTTCCACCGCCTGCCTTCACGAGTGAAGGTGATTGAATTATTCAATATTAGAGAGTAGATCTGTCTGGTCGAAAATCCAGCCTTAATAAAGTAAAGGGCATCCAATTCATGTGAAATAACAATGTTAGGATGAGCATCTAATAATGAACCTACCAGACTATGACCACTACGTGGATATCCAATAAACATACAAAAATATTTAAGATCTTTATAAAGTCCCCGGCACTGAAGACCGAAAAAATAAGAAAGAAAAAATAACTTAATGGTTTCAAAAGGTGTATAATACCCTTTAATAGTTACTCTGTATTCGTGTTTCATCCCAATCACCAGTATATATAGTGCGTAACTCAATCATCCTTGTTGTAAACATGATAACTTTTTTATCATGAAAATTTCACTTTAAAAATTACATTCTAGTAGTGAAAGTAAACCGAGGAAAAATCTTTAGTAGCCTTTGGTGTGGATAATTTCTCATATTGAGAAATATAATGCTAGTTTCTATAAATCGAGGATAATCTATTAACAAGATCTAAAAAGATCACCCCGTTATTAGTAAATTGTGAATGCCTATTTTAACCTAGTAAAAGTAACTGTTTATAGTCCGATATACATTATACAAGTAATCAATATGGCAAGGGATTAATATCAATTTAATTTATTACTGTGACTAACGTGCGAAAATTAGCATTCTGGTCGATTATTTGCCATTTTTTTATTAAAGAATCATGCTGTTCATCAATAAATGATCTAAGAAATATGACTATTTTCCCTCCTGCATTTTCTAATATCTTTTTTAAAATCATTTCCTTATTATCAGCATAAAGGCTAATAATAATAATACAGTTTTTATATCCATTATAATCTTCTCCATACTGATTAATGATTTTTATATTCTTAAAGCCTAACTTCCTTATCAGCTTTTCCGAAGCTTCTTTTGCTAATTTACTTTTATCAAGAACAACAACAGGGATAGGATATAAGCTTGCCCAATGTATGGCTGTAAAAGGAGTAGCCCCTCCACCGACTATGACAATAGCCTCATAATTTTCAATCCGTAATGTTTTAAGATATTGTATTTCATTAGACGTTACAGTTTCTCGTGTTAAACAATATTCTTTAGCCAAAGAGGGGAAAAATGAAACCATGTATTCCTCTATCATTATGGCGTTTTTCTGATTGAATAATAAAAACAACCCTCTTTCAATAAATCTAAATAAAAAATATCTCATTTTTTCAAAATATGATAAATTCATAGTCGTTTTCCATAATTTATTCTATTTTAAATGTATCAATACGTATCAGTCAAGCGTGAAATTATAAAATATGATATAAATGTTTTGGAGACCTTTCTATGTAAAATTCTTTATCCCTGCTATTATTATCTTTGTCGGCTGTTATAATATATATATGAAAAATGTATTTAAGTATTTACGGAGGCTTCAATATCACTTATAAAATATTATTAGATTAAAATCATAGAGTGTGGAAAAGTATTGATTTTATATTTTTATTTTCCAGGAATCTTTCAAGATATTCTCAGAAGTTTTAATTAATATTCCGGCAATAGATTAATAATGGTATCTGTCACAAACGCTCATACACACCTTGAACTTACAGGCTTAGCCCATCTCTGCCCCCAAAAACAAGAGAATTTCTTTAAATGGTTACATCAGTTAGTGATTTATCAGCAAAAGTTGTCAAAAGAGGATATTAAGGCAGGTATAAAGCAAGGGATTGAAGAACTTAAAGCTTGCGGGACAACACATATTGGAGATATTACATATACAGGACATAGTATAGCGCCGCTTTTGAAAAGCGGGTTGCAGGGAATCATCTATTTTGAAATACACAGTCTAAATAACAAAGATGCATTGCAGAAACTTGAGCAGGCGAAAAGT
>MHEF01000127.1:5308-5770 GCA_001805125.1 Nitrospirae bacterium RBG_13_39_12 | reverse complement strand
CTTAGTGCACATAAGCATCCATATTACGGTAATATGCAAGTTGGACTCAGCATGCATTCGGCTTATTCATGCACCCCTGAATTATTGCGCGAAGGTTCATCATGGTGTCATCGAGAAAATATACCTCTCTGCATTCATGTCGCTGAATCACCCCTAGAAAAAAAGTTGCTTATACGCGCCAGAATGTTTACCCGTATTATGCCCCTTATGTTATTGGTAAAATTATTGGGCCTATTTTGGCGATTCTTGCCCACATTGCGTCCTGTTCCATACCTTGCTTCATTGGGCATTTTAGCTGCACGCCCTTTGCTTGTTCACGCCATCCATGTTACAAAGGAAGACATTCGCTTAATTGGCGACACAGGGTGCTCCGTTGTCCATTGCCCCCGATCTAATATGCGACTTTCGTGTGGAAGGATGCCTCTTGACTATTATCTTTCATCCGGTGTCCAGGTCTATCTG
>MHEF01000127.1:2771-5268 GCA_001805125.1 Nitrospirae bacterium RBG_13_39_12 | reverse complement strand
ATGAAGAGGCTATATTCGCAAAAAGTCTACACTATGATATGGTAGACTCGGAACAAATTGACAGACTTATACACCAAAAGTTTCCTTGATTTAACAGTAGCTTTTAAGCCTCTCGCCGATCTTTAGCAAGTTCACTTATTCAAAAAATATTAGAAGTATTATTATATGGATATCCAAAACATGACCAAAGATGCCCGAAACGTACTTAATGATTTAGATAATAGGAATTTCATATGACTTTTAGAAGAAAAATTTGTCCAAGCGTTATTCAATAATGATCCTTAATGAAGATGTCTATAATAAGGATTACAGGAGGGAGGTTCTTTTAATTAATTTCATTTTAACTATTCGTATTGTATTGGCAATATTCAAACGAAATTTTTTAAAAAATCCATGTGGCTTCCCAACCATTTGATACATGAACTGATTCATGCCTTTCCGACTGACGTACTCAATGGTAGAAATTTCATCGGTTAATAACTTCAATCGCCATTTATCAATGCTATCCGCTATAATTGGTTTAAAAACTGACTCTTTCCAAGGATCGTTGGCAACAAGATCTTTGGCGACTTCGGTATAACTCAGCATGGAAAGAGAATATTCTTCCCCAATAAAACCACATAACCTCCTTAATTCTGATAGTGTATCTTGAATAAGCTTTTCATAAATAATTGGATATATTCGATTGTCATTAGCCCAATAATTAAGAATATTAATACTATTTCTCCACTGAAATGAGATGTCTTCGACCGTTCGGGGATGCCACCAAGAAAGCGGATACTTCTCTGACATATCAAGCCTTGAGGCGACAACCGCTCTTGGATCCCGAACCATATACACTATCCTCGATTCAGGATGCCATTCTAACAACTGATGGATATGGGCATAATGCGTGGGTGTCTTCTCTCCCCAGCGTCTCTTGTTCTTCTTTTCAGCATAAAGTTTTAATATCGTGGAAAAGATGTCTTTATAGTCGTGATCACCTGAAGAGAGGATCTGATTTCTCACTGTTTCAGCGTCGAGCTGTAAATTTCTGAAAAAGGAGCTATCACCGAACCTGCCCCAAAACTTATTGAAATCTTTTTCCCTTCTGACATCCAGTCGCCTGTATCTCCTTATCCACTCGCTCAAGAAATGGGTCTCCGGTGAGATTGCAATATTAGGGTGTGATGTCAGCATCGCGCTTATGAGGGTTGTCCCTGAACGGGGCATACCGACTACGAAAATAGGCGATTCCTCCTTATCCATCTTTTTCCCCGGTATTGTTCTGAGAACCTGTTTTAGATTCCTTTCCTGCCTGATAGACTATATGCCTGAATTTTCCGGACGGATCGGGGGGTATCTCCGTCACGCGGTTAACCGTGACCTTTTCCGCGCCCAGCTTTGCCTTGAAGTGATGCTGAATATTCAATATCGCCTCGGAAGAAAGAGGGTCCCTGATGACGAGGTCCACCTGATACTCCTTTACATCGTTTTGTGTTATACGGAAAAGCTCCATCCCGGGTATATCAACTATACCCCATGCGGCAACTACCGGATGTACCCATTCGCCCGACGGCAGCCTCAGCAGGTCATCAGCCCTGCCTGTTATGCGTCTGATCCTTGGAAAGACACATCCGCAGAGGCACGGCTCAGGTTCAATGGAAACACGGTCCCCGAGGCGGTAGCGGATGAGCGGCATGGCCCTGTTGTACAGTGATGTAACTATCAGGTCTCCCTCACTTCCAGGAGCCGCCGGGCAATCATTTTCATCAACCACCTCGAATATCCCGCAGTCCGCCGCCACGTGATATCCCCCGCCCACGGGGCACTCCCAGGCGATATATCCCATCTCCTCGATCCCGTACCGGTCACGGACCGGGGCCCTGAATATCTCCTCGAGAAACGAACGTGTGGCAGGAAGGAGTAATTCGCCCACGGTAAGAATAATCCGGGGCCTGGGAAAAGGGGTATTATGTCTTCTGAGGGTCTCCCCAAGCAGCCGCAGACTGGACGGGTACCCGCTTAATATGTCAGGGCTGTAGGAGCGATATATATCAGCCTGCTCATCCTGTCTGGTAAATGCGCTTACATGTCTCTCCCTGTAGACAGCTGACCTCTGGTACCATGGAGGATTCCATTCCCTCGGGTCGCCGACCACAAGGTTGCGCAGATTCGGATAGAGTCCGTAGATCAGAAAGATCCTTCTGGAAAGGGCGCCTCGAAGGGCAATCTCATCAAGAGTGAACGCCCTTGTCACCGGGATACCCGTTGATCCGCTGGTAAGCCGGAGGATGCATTCTGAAGGATTATAACTCCTGGCAAAAAATGGGCTTAGGTCTTTTCCCCTAATCTCATGCCTTTCGGTCACGGGCAATCGTTGAAGATCTTCAAGATGATTGACTTCATGGGGAAACACACCCGCTTTGTCATATTTCTCTCTGTAAAATGGCACCCGGTCATAGGCCCATGAGATGATCTCCCTGAGTTGTCTGTCCTGTCTCTGCAGAAGTTCACT
>MHEF01000127.1:2021-2757 GCA_001805125.1 Nitrospirae bacterium RBG_13_39_12 | reverse complement strand
GATGGCGCCATAACCTGGCTAGTTGCAGGATCGATCTAAGAATTGTAGTCCCTCCTCCTGTTTTTCATCCCGCCTTGCCGGGGTAATCCATAGCCTCTAACAGATCATACTCGCGCAGGGCCCTCTCCCTGTCTGTTCTCCACAGCACATTGATCAGCCTCTGTCTTGAGACAATGTTTCCCGAATTAATCTCTATAGACTTCTCATATGCCTTGACAGCCTCTTCCGCCTTTCCCTCACTCCTCCCAATATCGCCCAGGAGCTGGTATTTTGAGGACACGGCAAACGAATCCTCAGGGACCTTATCGAGATACTCTTTAGCCTTTAATACATTGTTTCTGCTTAGATATTTAGATGCCAGATACAGATTAGCGAAGGCGGAATAAGGCTTATTCATAAGGGAGGATTCTTCCCAGTATTCTATGGCCTCATTATCTAATCCCTTTGAACTAAGGATGATGGCATGAGTATTATAATATGCGGTAAGGTCACCTGTGCCCCTTACAGGCAGAAATTCTATGATAAATATGATTGCAATAACTGCTAGATAGACAGCAACACCCTTTGTATCTTTCTTTTTCATATTAGATATAAGAATATCTATCCCCATCACCGCGAAGGGAATCAGCATGACCATTATCGGCAGCCTGTATCGCGTGTTGGTGAAAAAGACAATGAGGGTCAGCCCATATAAAAACAGTATTGAGCTTAAAAACTGGAGTTTCCTTGATCTTCC
>MHEF01000127.1:618-2005 GCA_001805125.1 Nitrospirae bacterium RBG_13_39_12 | reverse complement strand
CCGGCCATACCGAACGGCAGGATTATCCAGAAACTGAAGAATGGGAGTCTGAAGAATTCCGCGAAGCGGCTCATGAAACCTATATGGTAATGGTCTCCTGCCTCAAACCGGTTTAAAAGGATAAGAGTCTTCTGGAAGATCTTCCATGAAAAAGCGCCGGGTTGATCCTGAGCCTCCCTAAACACCTCATTGATCCAGTAATTTGAGGATTCACGTGTGGATAGCTTTTTGCCCACCCTCCTGCTTGCCTCGATGTTGAAATCCCTGGCCTGCTCAACAGGTGAAGACGAGGCAAACGATACCGGCCTGTAATAAGGATCAGGATTTCCAAGATTGTTCCCCAGGTATAGATTCAGACCGATCTGTGAGGTGGTGGCGATGGAATTACCGGATGGCCTATATCTTGTTATGGTAAACGGGACAAGGGAAAAGGACAGGCCAATGATATATATCAGCAGGGCCATGATCAGAACCCTGGATAGGGATCCGCCCCTGATACTATTCCATAAAATGAACAAGGGGACCAGAGGAATAAGAAAGATAAAGTTGGGGCGGACATTATATAAGAGTCCGATGGCCACGCCCAGGATAAGGGTTTTTACGATTGAATCTCTGTTCAGGACTGATGCGAAAAGATAGATGGTTAAAGCGAAAAGAAATACCGAGAGGGCGGTATTTAAGGGCACTATGCTGTAAAAGATAAAGGGTTTGTAAAGTGATGCTATTAAGCAGGCCAATAGACCGATCCTATGGTTCATCATTTCCCTGCCTGCAAGGTATATGAGATAACAGGTAAGCACGTCGAAGATGATATTCAGGATCCTGACGTAGAGGATATCCCGTGAGAATAGTCTGTATATTAAGGCTATAATACCGGCAAAAAGATTTAAAGATACGGATGTCCCATTCATTATCCGGATGGCCCACTGGTGATACACCTGCTCATCCCATAAGAGAAAATCAAAGTAGATCGTCCCTTTCAGGCTCATGAGGGCCATAACCCTGAGGATTAAGGCTAGACACAGGATTGCCAGCAGGGACAGCCAGGGATGCCTGTCTGCAAAAGACGCAATGCCTTCGAAAAAACCCCTTTTCTTGATCTTCATTTTAGCCATTTTATCCGTTATCTTCATTGACACGTGTCATGGAGACCATATACTTTGATCCACTCTTTTGTGTTGATAAAAATACCCTTCAGGGGTACAAATTACAACAAAAACCTTATCAAATCGCCAGGTAACAGCAAAACGAGGCCTATATGTCTTAGGCCTTTTACTAACTTCATTTGATACCAGTGCCTTGAATGCGGGAAAAACCGATTTCAGTAATCATACCTGTCCATAACGGCGGTGAGAACTTCCGCAGGTGTCTTTTAAGCCTTTCTGAA
>MHEF01000127.1:0-565 GCA_001805125.1 Nitrospirae bacterium RBG_13_39_12 | reverse complement strand
CTGACCGCCGTCTTCGGCTCCTACGACGATGAGCCCTTTGAGACCAACTTTCTTTCACAGTATAGGAACCTGTTTCACCATTATGTTCACCAGTCTTCCAGCGTAGAGGCATCAACCTTCTGGGCGGGCTGCGGGGCTATGCGCCGGGAGATATTTTTCAAGATCGGAGGATTTAATGAGGGCTTTCGCTGGCCTTCAATAGAAGATATAGAGCTTGGCTATCGTCTAAAAAAGACCGGTTACAGGATCAAACTCTTAAAAACCCTGCATGTAAAACATCTGAAACATTGGGATGTGTCTTCTCTGTTAAAGGCAGACTTTTTTTATAGGGCCTTACCCTGGACCCGGCTGATCCTTAAAGAAAGGAAGTTTCCTGATGATCTGAATCTGAAGATATCAAACCGTATAAGCGTAGCGTCTGTATACATCCTGATTCTCGCTTTATTAGGGTCGTGTTATATACCATGGCTTTTAATCATCGTTTTTCTTCCTTTTCTTCTGCTCCTTTTTCTTAACCGGCGTCTTTACGATTTTTTTAAACAAAAACGTGGAACCTTCTTCATGT
>MHEF01000126.1:30010-31252 GCA_001805125.1 Nitrospirae bacterium RBG_13_39_12 | reverse complement strand
AGGGCCCTCATTTCCATTGATAATAACCCTGAGTTCGTCAATGATATCGGTCTCTTTGATCCCCTTTAAGAATGAACTTGTAAATCCATGGGCAACTACCGTAGGGTTATCACCTGGTAAAAACTCTGCAATTCTGCTGATGCCATGGCTAATAATATTGTGGAGTAATTTCCCCGGTAACTTTCTCACCCAGTGCCCCTTATCCCCCAGAAGTGCCTTGGCGTATTGTTGATCACCGAGATCATAACAATAATAGCTCTCCATATGGACTGGTGGTCCTCCCAGATATCCCTCCTCTATTAATTTTCTCATCCGCCTTGTCGCATTAGTGAACTGGTCATCATGACCCACTGTCACTTTTCGTCCCCTCTCACTCGCAATACCTATTAATTGTTTCGCCTCCTCTGTGCTCACTGTAAATGGTTTTTCGATGTAAACATGACACCCTGCCTCTAAGCACAACTTTCCCAGTTCGAAATGGCTTTGTGGTGGCGTTGTGATATGTACTACGTCAGGATGAGCATCGTTCAGTAAGCGATATACATCACTAAAATAGTATTTCACATTAAACCTTTCGTACATTTGCTTCGCCATCAATTCTTCTTTATCGCACACACCAACAATTTCACAATCCGGAATGCTCTCTATCAGTGACGCATGAACATCTGCTATCTTTCCACAACCAATAATGCCGACCTTAACCATTCACAGCTCCTGCGTTTTTGCAGAATTCAAAATATCGTTTTGAGGCCACTTCGAACGGAACCCTTGGACGCCATCCAGTTAGCTTCTTCAATTTTTCATTAGAGTACTTGTTACCTTTCCAATCATTTGACCACCTCTCCCGGTTGAACACCGGGGGCAGCTGCCCATGTGACCACTCTGAATATCGTTCCCACAAATAGGAGAGGAAATAGCTGGCGGATTTAGGCACATAGAAGGACCTAAAGTATCCCACATTCCTCTTATACATTTTAAGAAATTCCCGACTCCTTGGAAGACGATCGTCCACAACATTAAATGCTTCGCCCTCTATCCCTTTCGTTACCCCTGCCAACACGATTGCTTCCGCACAGTTGTCAACATACGTCAGCGGGATCACGTTTGAACCTCCCAAATGGAGGAAAACGCCAAACGTTCCTATACCAACTCTTCCGGTCAATCCCTTATTCCCCGGGCCATAAACAGCACCAGGCCGCACAAACACGCAGGGAATGCCATTTCTCCGATTATACTCCAGAA
>MHEF01000126.1:23970-29997 GCA_001805125.1 Nitrospirae bacterium RBG_13_39_12 | reverse complement strand
CCTAACCTTTGCATAGCAGTATGCTTCACCTCTCCGCACGGGTTGGTTTTCTATCTCGCAGCTCTCGTCCAGCAGCCCACCAGGTTCAATACTCCTATTTGAATACACTGTGAGAGAGCTAACGTTCACGAACCTCTTGAGACTCTTGTTTTTCAAACAAGCATCGAGTAGATTCCTTGTCGTCACAACCGAATTCATATAAGCGCTTGGATATGATTTTTCCCCTCTTCCTGCGGCAAGGTGATATATCAATGAAACATTTTTAACTGCTCTTTGACAATCCTCAGGGGACAACAAGTTCCCTTCAATGATATCGATTTGTGCTCCTGCATGAGAGTTTATGACGTTTCGCAGCGCTCGCAAGTCGCTGGAGGGTCTAACGAAGCACCGAATGTGTCCAAGCGCATATGAAAGCAGTGTTTCCACCACTCTTACCCCGATAAAGCCATTAGATCCGGTTACGAGCACAGCATCATCACGATCAATTAGATATTTTCCGTCTGACATAAATGCACCTTGAAAATAAGCCTTTTACTCTTTATCTACCTTATGAAGAATGGCAAGGGAGGATAGATAACACTGCGGCGCTAAGTCAACTCTGTTTCCACTACAATTTTGATAATAAGGTTACCAAGCCTTTATATGTAGTAGCTTGTGCCCAATGGAGCATCGGTGTCTTAGCCTTTATCCCAACCGGATATTCCCTATAGTAGAAATAACCACTTTCATCCTGCATATTCTCAATGCTCCATTTCGCAACCTTTAACGCTAATTCCAACGACGCTCCGTCGTAATCCGAAAAATTGGATAATGTCTCAATTGCCTGCGAGGCGCATTGGCTATCAACAGGGTATACACGGTTATGATAATACTTGGGTCTTCCACTCTCTTCAAAGAAAGTTTTCATGAAGTATTCAAGCCCACGCCGGAGATTATCCTCATAGCTTTTGTCGTTTGTACTTTCAACATAGCACTTCAGGCTGTCTAAATTATAGCCTGTATGAAAATTGTCAATCCAATGGTATTTCGGGTCCTCTCCATAGTACCATGCGCCATCAGGAAGCTGCCTGGAGCAGCTATATTTCATTGCCTGGCTTGCAACGTGCATGTATTTATTATCAGAAAGAATTTCCCCGGCTCTCGCGAGAATGGCGGCACCAAGCATATTCGAGTTGTGGACAGAGCTTTGTCTGGACGCAAAGTAGCTAATACAGGTTCCTGATCCAGTTTCTTCTCTTGGCAATTCCATTATCCAGGTGCAGATACTCTTTACAACATCGAGGTATCTTTTTTCATTCAAAACCTCATAGGCGTCCAAGAACGCTTGCCCTATAAGGGCAGTCCAAACAATAATCGGCTCGTGCTTTGAATAGGTTCCACCTCGACCGGTAAAATCAAAATGATTTCCCCAGCTATAATTATCATATTTGGGTGATTTATTTTTAATCAACCAATCCAGGCAATTGATCGCTTTCTCTTTATATTCCTGTTCGCCTGTAAGTTTCATCATAGTCAGATATCCCCAGGCCATATATCCTCTTCCCTTTGTAGACTCCTGGGGGTGTACCCCAAGCAAGGGGCGAAGGTTGACCGGGCTTTGTCGAACTATTTGTTGTAAAATCCTTTCTACAAAATTGTTGCGAAATGTCAACGGTCTCACAAAAGAGGAAAGACCATCAAATGGTTCATACCCTTTATAATTATGACTCTCGACCCACTTCTCCACCTTTTGGATGCTTTTTTCGAGGATTGGTTTCATTTCGCTTGACGACACCATTTAGATCACCGTTTATATGTTACGAGTTTCAAGTTACAAGTTGCAGGTTTTGGGTTGACCCCTTCCGACTGACGCCTAACGATTAACGAGAGTTTTGCTAAAAAAACTTTTTAGTCTGCTCATCTGTTCTTTGCGATGGAATTCCATGAGTTCCTTTGAGATAGGTCTCTCTGCTCTCGTCAAACCGCCCCAGGCATACCCCAATAATAAGCACATCCCTCCAAGAATGTAGGGCCCTCTGCTCATTTGATAAAGGGACCGAAATGTTTCCCACAATGGATGGCCACCTAAAAAATAATCTTTACGGCCACGGCTGAACCATGCCACTAAGCTACTGGAATTCCCTGTTCCTATCGCCCGATGGTGAATACAAGTTTTCTCTGTGAAGGTTCTCGTTTTCCAACCCTTCATACGTGCTGTGGTCACAGCCACCCAATCTATGCCGCCCCCCCTTATAGGGACGTAACCCCCGATCTCTTCAAAGCATTCACGTCTAAATAATTGGCAAGCACCCGAAACATGCTCAATATTCGTAAACCTATAATCATAATGGGAGGTGCCTTCAATGAAAGGCGTCCCTGCCACACCAAGATTCGGCATCCGATTGAATCTATCAAGGAGAAATTCGAAATAATCTTCTTCGAAAGAAACATCTGCATCTAGGTTTCCGATTACATCAAAATTCAGACCCTTCACTCTTTCATATCCTGCACTGAAGCAGGAAACCTTTGCTGCAAAGTGCCGGTCCCGATGTTCAGGCATTCTTATTAGGTCAATCCATTCGTGCTTCGTCATGTAATCCCTAACCACCGCATCTGTGTTATCAGTGGATCCATCACTTACGATCACCCATCTTCTTGGTAATATAGTTTGACATACGACGGATTTAATCGTCTTCTCTATAAAGCTCTCCTCATTCCGTGCGGGAGAGATCAATACATACGAGATTACATCGTTCTCAAGTAGTTCACGTATTCGCGATTTCAACTTTTTATCCTTGGACAGTCCATTTGCGCGTAACCGGAGGTGACATAAATCATCAATTAATTACTTCCTTCCTAAATACATCAAACAGCAAGCCTCCCCCACGTACAAAACAACGGAGTACCACATTTCTTGCTCCGTAATACCGTAGCCATTCCTTCCACCTAAATGCATTTTTCTTCTTCCTGACTTCTGAGGCCAAAGATGCATTTTTCTCGTAGAAAGCTAACCTGAGTGAGCTATCGCACCACGACAATTCATTTTTTTTTCGGATACTTTCGGGGAGTCCATGTTTATCACATAAATACAAAAGCATTTCAGAATGTGATTTCTCAAATCGCCACAACCTTGTTTTGTCTTTATTTCCTGAAGCCGAATTACCGAGGAGGCAATAGGTCGCCAAAGATTCCGGGATATACGCAATTTCCGCAAACAATGACAGCTCTGCCCATAGTTGAGTATCCCCCATTAGGAAATGACCAGCCAGGTAAAGATAGGGGTCCGATTCAATAATCTGCTCGGAAAGAGCGCGTCGAACCATAACGGTGCAGGTTTGAATACGAAAAGAGACTCGACAAGACTCCACAATGTCACATATATTCGGTCTAATGGGAACCTCAAATTTCCGGTCTTTCATGTAATTTTTTATCACCCTCCCAGACGCCACGTGATGCACATCATAATCTGAATGTACCATCCCACATTCCGGGTGACTTTCCATATAATCCGCCTGTTTTTGTACTTTAAGGGGATGATGCCAAAAATCATCGCCTTCGCAAAAGGCGACGTACTTTCCCCGGCAGGCTTTAACGGTCCGGTAGCCATTTTTTTTCATCCCGACATTTTTATCCGACGTGACTACCCGAATGATGTCCGGGTACTTTTCTTGATACCCAAAAACAATCTCCCGTGTTCCGTCGGTCGAACAGTCTTCTCCAATTATTAGCTCGAAAGGGAAGTTCGTCTTTTGTTGTAAAACCCCTTCAATCGCCCTGGCGATATAGGGAGCATGGTTGTAAGTAATCATCTTGACGCTGACTAAGGGCTCTGTCATCTGAAGGAACTCCGATAAGGATTAAATTTTAGGATTCAAGGGTGGAGGGTTCAAGGATTCAAACGAGTTGCTGAGAAATCAAACAAAATTGAAGAAAATTCAAGATAAGATAGAGAAGTCTGAGAGGAGGTTTAAGAAATTTATAAGATTTTGGAGAGACAAACACTTAACCCCTTGAATCTCTTCACACCTCAAAATGTTTTAATCAATTCTTTTGGAGATGGTCCTTATTTAATTATCCTGCAGTTCCGGCTCTCAAAAATGCCATTTTATTCCGACCCGCCTGCCAGATCTCCATAAATGCTGGGAGCCGAAACAACCGACAGAAGCAAACATAAATAACAACTCCAATCATACTCTGCGCCAAAAGCCTCGCCCACTGGTTGGGAAACGGTAACATTTCAGATGCGTATGCCGCCATACTCAGCTTTTGAAATCAATTGCTGCCTTATTCCCTAATTTCTTTTGATATGTATGCAGGGATGCCCAGAACTTGAACAGAACAGGGGACGTCTTTTGTCACGACAGAACCAGCTCCAACAACCGAACGATTACCGACCGAAATTCCATCTAATATCACAGCACCCATCCCAACATAGCAGAGATCCCCTATTCTTGACTTCCCCGCAATATTGGCTCCCGGAGAAATGGTCACATAGTCACCAATTTCCACATGATGCCCGATCAAACAGCCGCGATTCAAAATAGCATGACACCCAATTGTTGTACTAGCCGCAACAACAGCACCCGGGCTGACGATAGTGCCATTACCGAGTTTAGTAGTGCAAGAGACCTGTGCTCCAGGGTGAACAATTGTTGCAAACTCCAATCCCAAACTTACTGCCTGCTGAATGAAATGTTTACGCTTGGTTGTCCCCACCGCGCAAACAGCTTTATAAGAACTGCCTAACTTCGCGACATCATCGATCCAAATCACCGGGAGACCTAAAAGCGTTTCATGACATCGTTCGCGTTGAATTCCCTCGACAAAACCTACAAGTTCATAATCATCAATTCTGGAAA
The DNA here is from genome assembly GCA_001805125.1 of Nitrospirae bacterium RBG_13_39_12. GTDB lineage: Bacteria > Nitrospirota > Thermodesulfovibrionia > Thermodesulfovibrionales > SM23-35 > RBG-13-39-12. The sequence continues at coordinate 25,159 of MHEF01000126.1, read as the reverse complement.
TATAGTCTGCCACTTCCACCGCAAATAAACTCGCTCCAAGTATAATTAATTTTTCTTTCTTAGATTTTGGTTTTAATCGCATTTAATCCACTGGTATTCTCTCTTTACAAACCCAGGATCTCTCGGGCTTCTTTAGGAGTATATGGGCTAAATCCAAGAACTTTAGCAATGGATACTACCCTCTCGACCAGTTCACGATTGGTTGCCAGTTTCGTTCGTTCGGTATCATACCAGACATTGTCCTCCAGTCCAACTCTAACACCCCCGCCAGATAGTATACTCATGACATTGATTTGAAGCTGACAATCGCCAACGCCACCCGCAGACCAGATAGATGGCTCTGGTAATTCCCTGATCATGAGGCCGAGATGAAGCATATCTGCTTGGGCGCAAGCAATGTTACCAAGTATGAGGTTGAAATAGTAAGGAGGGGTTAGGAGCCCTCTTCGGATCAAATACCTGGCGTAATTTATCATGCCTAAATCAAAAGCTTCAAGTTCTGGCCTTATCTTTTTCTCCAACATTTTTCCCGCGAGCAGTTGAATGGTTTGTGGCGTATTGATACTGGCTTGTTTATTGAAATTTAATGAGCTCAGTGTCAGGCTTCCAAAGTCAGGTTTCACTTCTCCTTCGAGATCAAGACATTCAGAGCGTTTCTCAAATTCACTGTGATTTCGACCAGATGTTGAAACACATAATATTAGATTTTTGTCTCTTTTCCTTATTGCTCTAATAGTTTCAGTATAAATTTCTTTTTTGTAAGACGGCTCACCAGTGTCCGGTTCGCGGACATGAAGGTGAACCATATTAACCCCTAAGTCTGTCACGTCCAAGACTTGTTGGGCTATTCCTTCTGGTGTTATAGGTACATGGGGGGTCATCTCTTTCGTGGGAATCATGCCAGTTGGTGTAAAATTAAGTATGAATTTATTGTTTGGCATCATATCCTCCTATTATGGTTATGCGGTTCCGGCTCTCAAAAATGCCATTTTATTCCGACCCGCCTGCCAGATCTCCATAAATGCTCGGAGCCGGAACAACCGACAGAAGCAAACATAAATAACAACTCCAATCATAATCTGTGCCAAAAGCCTGGCCCAATCTTTGGGAAACGGCAGCAGCCCCGCCGCATATGTGGCTCCACCCATCAGCATTGTCATGGCCAGGTAGGGGAAGATGTCACGCAACT
>MHEF01000126.1:15899-23946 GCA_001805125.1 Nitrospirae bacterium RBG_13_39_12 | reverse complement strand
AAACTCCGGTGTAATAACTGTTCAAATAATAGGAGATGATTGAAACGCAAATCATGCCACAAATCATCACGGATATGCCCCAGTGCCAGGTGATGATGATATTAATGACGATCAGAAACTTCTTGATAATCTCCAGTCGTAGAAAAAGATCGGACCTCCCCAGCGACTGCAATAAATTTACGTTGATCACGTGCAGGGGATACAGCAATCCCCCTAGACAAAGTAACTGAAGGTAAGGTATGCATCCTGCCCATTTTTCGGTTAATAGCACCAGCACCAACGGAGGAGCAATTACCGCCAAACCAAGCATCATTGGGAAATTCACCAAAACTAAAAGAGTCAAAGCCTTCTTCATCCCCCTTTTTAATCGTGCTGGATTATCCTGGATCGTCGAAAACACGGGGAAGGTAACCCGCCCCACCATTACTGACAACGTGTGCGATGGAAGTTCCTCCAGAGTTTTAGCACGTGTGAAAAATCCGAGATCGGTTGCCGAAAACAACTTGCCAATAACTACTAAATAAATGTTTTCAAATATCTTGTTAAGTAATCCCGAGGCAAGCATTCGTGACCCGAAACCGAACATCTCCCGCAGAGATCTGAAGCTAAAGATCAGTGCCGGTCGCCAGGTGTTCAGGAGCCACAGAAAAAAAGTCCGTAAAAAAGCGCTCGATATCTGCTGGACAACCAAGCTCCAGACCCCGAAACCCGCAAGAGCCAGAGTGACCCCAATGATACCGGACAATACGCTGGCAACCATACTTACCTTCGTCTGAGTTTTGAAGTCGATTCGTTTTTCGAGGATGGTGTTCTGGATTAAGCCAAAGGAATTGATTACAATGACCAGCGACATCGCCCGTGTCAGAGGTGTCAGGACCGGCTGGTTATAGAAAGCAGCAATCCATGGAGCTGACAGGCACAACACCCCTGCCACCGCAAATCCTACCAAGATGTTAAAGTAGAAAATCGAACAGGTATCGGTTTGAGTGGGATCGCGTTTCTGAATCAAGGCGGCCCCAAATCCACTGTCGAGAAATGCCTGCGCCACAACTATGAAGATCGTCAGCATCCCGATCAGACCGAACTGCTCCGGGAACAACAGCCGCGCCAGCACAATCCCGATGACAAACCGTATACCCTGTAGCCCTATCGACTCGAGAAAACTCCAGGAGAGAGCATGAATGGTTTTAGATCTTAATGAATCGACCATGGTGTGGTAGTTTTAATGGATATAGATCGACAATCTTTAAAATATCTGTTCATGTCTTACTAAGAAACGGATTTACCGCCGGATTTTTATATTCATCCCCAGCGTCTCCCGGTTCTTCATCCAAGGGGCAATTTATCACTGGAAATAGGAAGCAAGGTTGCCGGTTCTCCAAGATATACGCTTCTATCTTCTGTATTCTCAAGTATAATCGCACCTGCACCAATCACGCATTCTTTTCCGATTGATACTTTATTCCTTATCGTTGAGTTTGTCCCTAAGTAGCTACATGACCCGATACTCACACTTCCCGCCACAGATACGCCGCCTGAAAAATAACAATGGTCGCCTATGATAACGTCGTGCCCTATCATACAACCATTCCCAATAATCACGTTATTTCCAATCTTAGCGCCCGGAGAAATTACAGCATAATGACCAATCTTACAATTATCTCCTTCCATGGTTCCAGGATATATAATTGACTTAGGGCTTATAAAATTTATTAACTGATAACCCATTTCTTTTGATTGAAAGTACCTCTCTTTCCTTATCTTATTATTCTGCACATAACCGACTGCTATAAACATTTTATGTTTGTCCGGCGGAAATACAGTTTCAACAATATCAAATGGTGAAACAGGCAGTTCAAAAAGACTGTCGGATTCTAAATACTCTCTATCTACAGTAAAACCTACAACCTCATAATCAGAAAAATACTTAAGATAGAAAAAGATTTCTTTCGCCACAGATTGATTTCCAAAAAGTATAACTTTCTCCATGATTTAATTCTCCTTTTAATTTCAGTATTAATTGCCGCTTGTCAATTTTGCCTAGCAAATCAATAATCAAGAAAAACTATCCTATCAACTTGGTAAGATAATTTAGGTCAACCTCTTTTTTCTGCGAATTCATAAATTCAGTGTTATCAGCTTCGGATTTTTGGACTAAAACCGCCAATTCTGCGACTGTTGGTGCTTCAAAGATTACACCCAAAGGAAGTTTTACTCCAAAAGCATTTTTAATTTTGGTTATTAATTTGGCGCCGTTGAGTGAATTTCCTCCTAAATTAAAAAAATTGTGGTGTATACTTATCTTGTTGACACCTAATATCTCCTTCCATATATAGGCAATTTCTTTCTCTGTAGAATTTGTTGGAGCTCCATCATCCCTAGTCTCGGTTTTCTGCACTATTTGCACTTCATCTAATACACGGGGTTGTCTAAATTCTTCTTCTGATCTTTTTTGAGTAGGCGCAGCATAAACTGGTTTTTCTGTGTCAATCCAGTACCGCTTGCGTTCAAAAGGATAGGTTGGCAACGATATTCTATAACGACGTTCACCAGCATAAAACCGATTCCAATCTATTTGAACTGCAGCGAGCCAAAGATGGCCAAGGGAATTCAAAATATATGCCACATCTGATTTTGGTTCTTTCGGATGGCGAATGGAAGAAAGTACCAAGTGGTTTTTCAATCCATTTTGGTGTTGTCTCACGAGCGTACAAAGCGTATGCCCAGGCCCTACTTCCAAAAAGACCCTATCTGGTCCCCTTAGTAATTCCTCTATCCCATCGGAGAACCGAACTGTTTGGCGTAGGTGTCTAACCCAATATTTAGGATTCGTCACTTCATCTAATGTAACCCATGTTCCAGAAACATTTGAAATGAAGGGAATTTGTGGAGGATTTAGTTTGGCTTTGCCTACTTCTTCAGCAAATTTTTCTAAAATTGGTTCCATCATATATGAGTGAAACGCATGAGAGGTATGCAGATGGGTCGAATTCACATTCTTATTAGAAAGCTCTTTTTCCAGGGCTTCGATAGCTTTTTTTTCGCCAGAAACCACACAAAGAGAAGGTCCGTTGACAACCGCCAGAGAAAGCCTGTCATTCAAGAAGGACTGAACCTCTTTCTCAGGGAGAGGAATGGCCAGCATTGAGCCATGCGGGAGTTCCTGCATGAGTCTACCTCTAGCAGCAACCAACGAAAGGGCATCTTCTAACGCTAAAACACCACTTAAACAGGCTGCCACATACTCTCCAATGCTGTGGCCAATCATCGCTTTAGGATATATTCCCCACGACATCCATAGTTTTGCTAAGGCATACTCCATAACAAAGAGGGCAGGCTGAGTGATAAATGTTTGTTTCAGTTTCTCAGTTGATTCTTGAGCATTTTTATTATTTGGATAAATAATATCGCGTAAATCAAGGTTAACATGGCGTCTTAGAATCTTTGAACATATATCGATTTCTTCTCGAAATTTCGACTCTGTTTCGTAAAGTTCCAATCCCATGTTCGCATACTGTGAACCTTGTCCAGAAAACATGAATACAATATCTCGATGTATCGGCTCCTGATGAAATGTTTTCATACCCTCTTGATCTATTGCTCTTAATCTCTTCACAGCATCTTCATTCCCTTGACAAACAACCATTCTGCGATGATTAAAAATCTTCCTGCCAACCTGGAGTGTATAAGCGACATCTGCAATGTTAAGTGACGGATTTTGTTCTAAGTATTCAGAAAGATTTGATGTCATCTTATCTAAAGAAATGGCTGTCTTTGCAGATAGAGCTATCATCTGCCAGGGCCTCGATTCGCTCGAGGCCTCGGTCGCGGGAGCTTCTTCGAGAATAGCATGAACATTCGTACCTCCAATTCCAAGAGAACTGACACCGGCTCGTCTTGGAAATCCGGTGAGCTCCCAATTACTGAGTCGGGTGGGTACGTAAAAGGGGCTGTTTGAAAAATCGATTTCCGGATTGGGGGTCTCGAAGTGCAGACTCGGGGGGATTTCTTTGTGCCAAAGCATTAACACGGTCTTGATCAGACCCGCTATACCAGCCGCAGCATCAGCATGGCCGATGTTGGTCTTTAACGAACCGACAGCGCAAAACTGTTTCCGGGGCGTGCTGGCACGGAAAGCTTGAGTAAGCGCTGCGATCTCAATCGGATCTCCAAGCCTCGTGCCGGTACCGTGAGCTTCTATGTAAGTGATCGAGTCCGCACTGATTCCGCTTATAGCGTGCGCCATAGCGATGACCTCCGCCTGGCCTTCCACGCTCGGAGCAGTGTAGCCAATCTTTAAAGCCCCATCATTATTAATAGCGCACCCTCTGATCACAGAATAAACGCTGTCGCCGTCGGCCAGAGCTTCGGAGAGCCGCTTTAACACAACCAGCCCTACACCTTGGCCGATAACGGTTCCACCTGCCCTGGCATCAAATGCGCGACAATGGCCATCCGGGGAGAGGATGGACCCCTCCTGGTAAAAGTACCCCCATTCCCGCCGCGGGTTCAGGCTGGCTCCCCCGGCCAAGGCAAGGTTACATTGGTAGGTTAGCAAACTCTGGCAGGCCAATTGGACAGCGGTGAGGGACGTTGAACAAGCCGTCTGGACCGTCAGGCTTGGTCCTTTCAGGTTGAGTTTGTATGAGATACGAGTGGCTGCAAAATCCAATTCATTGCCAATCATCAACTCCATGCTGCTAACCACATCGCTGTCGTCTAAAACCGGCGGCAAGAGATCATAATAGGAATTAGGGCTTGTTCCAACAAAAACACCGATTGGCTTGTTGAAGCTCTCCGGGCTGTAACCAGCGTTCTCGAGCGCCTCCCAGGACTTTTCCAGCAGCATACGCTGTTGGGGATCCATCAAGAGTGCTTCCCTCGGGCTGTAGCCGAAAAAGTTCGCATCGAATTCATCGGAGTGCTCAATATGTGTCCCCGCTCTGACGAATTTGGAGTTTTGTAGCCATTCCTTCGGGATGTCCCGAGTTTTCAAGTCATCATCGGTGAGATGAAAGATAGACTCAACCCCGCAGCGCAGATTGCTCCAGAATTTATCAATCGTATCTGCACCGGGAAAACTCCCTGCCATGCCGATCACAGCTATTTGCTCAAGAGAATCATCTTCCTGAAACGGATTGTTTTCATTCATAGAAACCTCTCTAATCTAACGATTATGCAGGATTAGGGCCGAAATCCCCCCGCCGCATGTCGTTGCCTCATTTTCCGAAGGGCCTCACGCTGCTTTGCTCCTTGGTCGAATGTCTTGGCCGGCATGGCATTCTCACCCGTCGCATCGTCCAAAAACGCGGCCAATCGCTCAATGGTCGGGTGCCGGAACACATCCACCATCGCCAACGGCCTGGCAAATTGCTTTCTCAGGCGACTTACCATACGGATTACCAGCAGTGAATTCCCGCCCAATTCAAAAAAGTTGTCACTCATATCCACTTTTTCAATACCCAGCAACTCCTGCCAGATCCTCGCCACTTCCACCTCGGTTTTATTTCGTGGGGATAAATACTGTCCCTCAGCTTTTCGCACCATATTAGGTTTCGGCAGTGCCTTACGGTTCACCTTGCCGCTATCCGTCAGCGGCATCTGCCCCAGTTCGACGAAATGATGTGGCACCATGTAATCCGGGAGTAGTTCACGCAGTCTGGTCCGCAAGTTGGCCTCATCCACTTCAGCGCCAGTCCGCCGCACGTAATAGGCTACCAATCGCTTGTCTCCGGGTACGTCCTCTCTGAGCGCCACCGCACAACGCCCGATCCCATCGCATGTCTCCAGACGAGTTTCGATCTCCGCCAATTCCACCCTCAGCCCGTGGATTTTTACCTGAAAATCCGCGCGCCCCAGGTATTCAATGGATCCATCGGGCAAATATCGCGCCAGGTCTCCCGTTCGGTACAGACGCGCCCCAGGCTTCCCACTAAATGAGTCTGGAATAAATCGCTCCGCAGTCAGCTCCGATCGGTTCAGATATCCCCGTGCAACCTGTACACCCCCGATGTAGAGCTCCCCTGTCACCCCCACCGGTACCGGACGCATTCGTGGGTCCAGGATGTACATCGCCGTGTTCGCCACTGGACGCCCGATCGGCACTATTGGCCGCTCACTGTCCCGCCTGCAGGCCCAGTAGGTTACATCCACCGCAGCCTCCGTAGGGCCGTACAAATTGTGAAGCTCCGCATTCAAACGCTCGAAAAAGCGCTTCTGCAACTCATATGAAAGCGCCTCTCCGCTGCAGATCACTCGCCGTATGCAGTCGCAAGATTCTACCTCCGGTTCCTCGAGAAAAATCTGTAACATCGATGGCACGAAATGCAGAGTCGTTATACCATGGCGTTTTATTGTGTCCACCAGATAGGCGCTGTCCCGGTGTCCTCCAGGTTTCGCCATCACCAACTGTGCCCCTGCCTGCAGAGGCCAGAAGAACTCCCATACCGATACGTCAAAACTGAATGGCGTCTTCTGAAGGATGCGGTCTACGGACGTCAGCTGATATTCATCCTGCATCCACAACAGCCGATTCACAATACCCCGGTGCTCGTTGACCACTCCCTTTGGTCGGCCCGTCGAGCCCGAAGTGAAGATCACGTAGGCCGCGTTGTCTGCCGTTGCCTCGCCCTCCAAATTATTCCCAGACTCACGCCTAATCGCATCCCATTCTGAATCGAGGCATATCACTCGCGCAGCCACGGGTGGCAACCGACTTACCAGATGCTGTTGGGTCAGGATCACTGGCACTTTGGTGTCTTCAATCATGAACGCCAGTCGATCGGCGGGGTATTCCGGATCCAGCGGCACATAGGCACCGCCCGCTTTTAAAATCCCGTAGATCCCCACCACCATCTCCAGCGAGCGTTCCATAAACAACCCAACCAGTACCTCCGGACGCACACCAAGCCGCCGCAAATATCGCCCGAGGCGGTTCGTCTGCTCGCTAAGCTCCCCATAGGTGAAGCGCCGGTCCTCTTCCACCAGTGCCACAGAATCCGGCGTGCGCCTCACCTGTTGCTCGAACATATCCATGAGGGTTTGGTCCAGATAGTAGTATCGCTGTGTTGCATTCCATGCCGCAAGCTCGCTAAGTTCCGTCTCGGTCATGTAAGGCAGATCCACCGCCCGGGCCTGGGGGTCATGCAACATTGCCTCCAGAAGTACACGGATCCCGTTCAGCATCCGCTCTATCATCCATCGTTCAAAGTGTCTTTGATCATAGTCCAATCGGAGAAGTGTTTTGGAGTCAGCGAATGCCAAGAATTCGATGGGATAATGGTTTGAATTGTACTCATGAAAATCCAAATTCAACCATCGGCCCCCCCTGGCGTGGAAGTAATCGTTGTATGATCCCCTGTCGAAGACGTAGAGACTTCCAAAAAAATCCAAACCCTTCGGGACTTCGCTCCAGTTTTTGATCTGTACCAGAGGCGTATTCTCATGCTGCCTCAACTCGACGTTCTGCCGTTGGATATCTTTCATCAGGTCAATTAGAGAAAGATGGTTGTTGAATCGAACTCTGATGGGCAAGTTGTTAATGAACAGTCCGGCGATAGAGGAAGCTCCTTCGATGGTTGAATTTCGACAGGCCCGAATAATTCCAAAAACCACATCCTCTGTCATGCTGTAATGATATAGGATTAAGCTCCATGTTCCCTGCAGAAGCAGGTTTAGGCGGAGGCCATGATCTTGGGCAAGGTTCTCTAATTTAGAAGTCAGGGATTCATCCAGCACCAGAGACTCAGACCCGCGCATTTTTCGATGGGCTTCTCCTGAAATTCTACTTAATTCCGGAAGTCGCGGCGGAGCCGAAAACCCTTTCAGGACGTTTTGCCAGTATTCCTTGTCTCGAGAAAAATCCTGGAGGTTCAACCATTCAATGTAGTCACTGTAGGGCCGCGGTTTCAGCAACTGAATCGTCCGATTTTCAGTCAACGCATGATAGAAGGTGAAGAGGTCTCCAAAAATCAACCGGGCGGTAATGCCATCGATGATAATGTGGTGATGGGTGAATACAAATCGAAATTCAGAGTCTCCCGTCTGG
>MHEF01000126.1:4238-15880 GCA_001805125.1 Nitrospirae bacterium RBG_13_39_12 | reverse complement strand
CCGGCGCTTCATTTAATTTAATGCCTCGGAAACGATCAGATACAAGGTATTCCTCGAACCGCTCTCGAAGTTCCTCCGAAGGTATTTTCCTCCAATCATATACGTTCAGGGAAAACTCTATCGAGTGCTCAACTATCTGAGTAGGTTGATTACCCTCCTCCCATTCGAAACGCGTCCGCAGAATGTCGTGTCTTTCGATCACCAATTCCCAAGCACGTTTGAATGAACGAAGATCAAGTGGCTCTTTTACGGTGCAAAGCCACTGGATTATATATACACCAGAATTTTGTTCACTTATGCAATGGAAAAGTATTCCCTCCTGCATGGGAGATAGATTATAGGACCATTTTATCTTATCCATTTTCTTCTCTTTTACCTCACTATAATTACTATCTGCTTACCCAATAAGTGGCACTTTTTACTTTCTCTCGGCCATTTCGAAAAGATGCTCCCCAAAAATCTAAACGCTGATTTCTAAGCACTTGTCAATGAAGCTAAGGTCCGATAACTTATCGGCCAGCATGAAATTGATGCACCGCGATCCTACTAAAATGAGAGGCGGCAGACACGGCAGCCATATATCCCTTCGGGCATTCCATATCTCGAATCGAAAACTCTCTCAACGCAGTACCGCCAATTCGAACCCTCCACGTTTTAAAACCATCTCCAGTAGCGGTTACGTTAACACAATCCAAGGGCCTCAGGAGCCCTTCCCCAGCAGCCTTTAGAACTGCCTCTTTACGGGTCCAATATTTGTAAAACAGATACAAACGCTCGCTCTCCGGGTAGGATGTAAACTCACGTTTTTCTCGATTGGTGAAATGGGAGACAACTATTTCCTCCATTTCGGGTAGCTCTATCACTCGCTCTATATCGACCCCTACCATAGTATGTCGTCCAAAGGCAAACAAAACTAAACCATCTGAGTCGGAAATACTGAACTGTAACGATCCATTATCTGACTGATTGGACAGGTAAGGCTTGCCGCTTGAGCTTGAGTGAATTTGAATCTGCCCGGGGTGGCTTCCAGCGTAATACGACAGTAAAATCCGTAATATTCCGTGCTTCACGACATATCGATTGCGATCACGTAATTGATAAAACCGTTGCGCGCGAGATATCTCAACCGGTGAAAGAACTGCCTCATATTTATGGACGTCGGTCAACTGATCATCCATCCCCGCAAACCAGATCTGGATCTCGTCAGGCATCATTCGAATCGTCTTCAAATCTTCCAAGGCTTCTCCAACTGTTTACACGGTGATTGGCATTCTTGCTTCGGTGAGGAAATATTACACGATGTTGAAACAAAAAATGGAACATGTATCTGTTGCCGTTGGCTCTCGTCTCTCAATTAAAAAGGCCCCGAAACCACAGTCAGGAAATGACTGCGCCACCGCCATGAAGGTCGTCACCATCCCAATTAGACTAAACTGCTCCGGCAACAACAGCCTAGCCAACACAATACCGATGAAAAAGCGCACTCCCTGAAGCACTATAGATTCGAGATAACTCGAGGAGAGAGCATTAATGGTTTTAGATTTTAGAGAATCGAACAAGATATATTATTCCTATTATATTCCCAGCCCCGAGGTGGAACTTGATGTTCCCAATTCTCTTGTCTTGACAATGGGGTCCACCTCATCCTCCATTCTCTAAGTGAAGAGACATAATAATCTCGCAAATGGTCTCGACCTCAGATAGTTCCAGGCTATCGTAAATCGGGAGTGTCAGTAAGCGGTCAGCAACTCGACGGGCGACGGTCAGGGGATCTTTCACTGAAACGTTTCGATAGCAGGCGTAATCGCAGACTAAGGGATAGAAATACCGGCGGGAATGTACATTCCATTGTTTGAGTTTTTCATACAATGCATCGGAGCTCATCCCAAATTCCTGTTCATCTACCTCGATTGGCATGTAGGCATGGTTCTGTCTTACGGTTGGAGATAGAGCCGGCACGAGGCGAATGCCGGGGACTTCCTTGAGGAGATGTCGATATAAGTCATTGATCTTTGCGCGCTTCTGTATTATTTCGTCAAGGTATTTTAAAACCTGAATCCCCATCAGGGCTTGAATTTCATTCATTTTGGCATTTGTGCCGGGCATGACCACTTCAAACTCATTTTTGAAACCGAAGTTCTTCAGATAGTCGAATACGCCCTTCAGCCCTGTTTCTCGGAAAATTAACATGCCTCCCTCCAAGGAGTGGAACGACTTGGTGGCGTGGAAACTGAACATGCTCAGATCGCCAAAGTCGGCGATAGACTTATTGCCAACTTTGACACCGAAAACGTGAGCAGCATCGTAGATGAGTTTCAAATTGTGTCGCCGTGCAATGTCGGCTAATGCATTGAGTTTGCAAGGATGGCCGTAGACGTGAACTGCCAGGATGGCTGTTGTCCATGGAGTGATTGCTGCCTCCACCTTCTCAGGGTCAAGGGTGTAATAGTCGGGTTCGATGTCCACGAAGACGGGTCTAATCTTGTTCCAGAACAAGGCGTGGGTTGTCGCCACAAATGTAAACGGAGTAGTTATAACCTCTCCTGAGATTCCCATCCCTTGTAACGCTATCTGAAGAGCCAGAGTCCCATTATTGAAAAGGCAGATATTGTCAGTTTCGAAGAAGTCGCACAACTCTTGAGTAAAACGTTGGAGGATTGGCCCATTGTTTGTTAACCACCGGGTCTCCCAGATTTCTTCAAGCCCTTGACGAAATTCCTCTAAAGGTGGCAAAAATGGCTTGGTCACATAAATAGGTTTCTCAAAAGGTTTTATCATACTATGACTCCTTTCTGTCCGCGAGAGATTCTTCTAATCCCAAAAGAGGCATGAATATTCCGCGATAGCTTTCACTATATATTGAATTTGCTTCTGTTCAAGTTCTGGATACATTGGTAAGGAGAAAATTTTATGAGATGCTTTTGTCGCTTCTGGAAAATCATTGCCATTAGAGTCTAAATATGTGTATGCTTTGAGGTTTGGTAGGGCGATTGGGTAATGGATTCCAGTTGATATGCCGTTCTTCCTTAAAAATTCCTGGAGTTCTGCTCGTAATTCCTCTTTTGTCCTAACCACATATAAATGATATACTGCTTTTGATCCCTCTATTTCATAAGGTGTAATCAATGCAGTGTCTTTAAGATACTCATTGTACAGGTAGGCGTTCCTTCGTCGTTTTTCAGTCCATCCTGGAAGATGTTTCAGCTTAACCTTCAAAATGCCAGCCTGGAGTCCATCGAGCCGGCTATTCACGCCTTCAATTTTGTGGTCGTACTTGTCGATCCTCCCATGATTGGCAAACATCCTTGCCTTCAGGGCGAATTCGTTGTTGTTCGTGACAATTGCTCCACCATCCCCGTATGCCCCTAAATTCTTCCCCGGGTAAAAACTGAAACAGGCCATGTCTCCCATCGAGCCAATTTTGCGACCCTTATATTCTGCACCATGAGCTTGGGCTGCATCTTCGACAACTTTCAAATCATATTTCTGCGCCAGATCCAAGATAGGATCCATATCGGCGGGCTGACCGTATAAATGGACAGGTATAATCGCCTTAGGGCGATTAGCAGAGCGCATGGAGCATAGCGCATAGCGTGATTTAAGGCAATCTTCGAGTTTGTTGGGATCCATGTTGTAGGTTTTTGGATCGATATCGATAAATGCAGCCCTTGCGCCTGTGAGGGTTACGGCTTCAGAGGTGGCGATGAAGCTGTTTGCTGGAACAATTACTTCGTCCCCCGGACCGACCCCTAAAACCTTTAGAGAGATAAACAAAGCATCAGTCCCATTCCCTACACCGATGCAATGCTTCACATTGCAGAATTCGGCAAAGGCTTTTTCGAATGATTCAACAAATGGTCCACCAATAAAGGCAGATTTTGATATTACTTCCGAGATGGCAAAATTGATTTCGTCCTTGATGGATTCATATTGGGCTTTTAAATCGACCAATGGAATGTTCATTTGCAAACCTCCAAACAATCATAAAGAACAATGGAATATTGGAATAATGGAATAATGGAAAAAGAAACTTTATCCTTGAACCTTGGGCCTTGATTCTGATCTCTGACTACTGGCTACTATCCCCTGTTTCTATTATTTTTTTGAGTGTCTGTATTGCAAGACTATTATCGAAATTAAATCCTACTTTCAAATTTTCTATGGCTTCAATGACCTTTTCCAACTCCTCTATGTTTCTTACAACTTTTGTATAGCCCAACTCCTCAAGCTTGTAATGTAAATCTTCTTTCATATCGCTCTCAGTAGGCAGTTCTCCATATTGATAATCCCTAGGCATAACTACAAACTTTGTTTTATATTTCAGGCATTGGGTACCGATGCCAGCACTCTCCTGCGTAATCACATATTTCGCATTCAATATAAGCTCATTAATCTTTTCAGGCATACAGAAATCAAACACCTCGACATAGTCCGACTTGTATTCCGTGTACCCCACCTGTGCGATTACCTTTTCCTTTATGCTGCCTTTCTTTTTTAGATCTTCGACTCCTTCCAACAGTCTTTTAAACGGTTCAATTCTTGTACCCAGGGTAACAAATATGTATTTCGATTCACCATTTTTGTTGCAGTTTTCGTCATGTTTGAATATCGGTCCAATGTAGAGCGCATTTGCATTTTCCGGGTCTTCCCATTGCGAATATATCTTGTTCCTCGTTTTGAGCAAAAAGGTACCGAACTTTGAATGACCGTGCACCCGGGAAAATGTATCAATGTAAATGAATTTTACCTTTAAAACTGCCGCCACCAAAAAGGGAATTAAAGCCGTTCGTCCGGATCCAGTCGACAGCACATGCGTTGGTTTTTCACTGCAAAATATTCTTAACACCGGTGCCACGTGATATAAATAGGTCCAGGGTTTTTTAAAGTGAGCTTGGTCTACAAAATATGCCCTTTCCTTCTTCAGGTGGCTCTCTGTCTGTTCATTTCGATTGGTTATCCAGAAATGGTCATAATGGTCATAAAAATCGGACAGATTCGTCATTTGTTCAAAATGTCCCCCCCTTGTGCAAACCAGGGCGATATTTATATTTTGATTTTTCGGGACTGAATTACTCATATCGTAAGGCGTTAGGTGCGAGGCGTAAGGAGTAGCGAAAAAATAACAAGTTACAGGTTCCAAGTTAAAGGAGCAAGGTTCAAGGTCAAACAACACCGGACTTGTAATGATTTTTAACCCGTACCCTGTAACTTCTTTTTAACCTTAGGTCATTGATAGGATTTGCACTACTTTTTTAGCATGATCGACACCTGTCAAACACTTCGTGCCGTTCTGTATACAGTCAAGAAAATGTTCGATTTCGACCTTAAGTGGTTCCTTGAAATCAATCTTCGGCAGAAGCACATCTCCAGATCTGTGATCAAACGTCTGAAAATGTGGGTTGTCATAATCCATGTTTTTTCCCAACACGGCCTTCCGGTCTATCCCTTTATCGTAAATAGTGATTTTGTTTTCGGCCGTGTCGTCATAGACAACCATTTTTTTGGAACCCACGATTGTCATCGACCGAGCCCTCTGAGGATCGAGCCAACTCACATGAATATTCGCCATAATATTATTAGGATAAATAATATTCATGAAAACAACATCTTCGATATCTTTCTGGATGTAAGCCACACCACGACGAACTACGGAAAGAGGTTGGGGATCACCAAGCCAATACTGAATAATGCTGATATCATGGGGAGCAAAATTCCATAGAGCATCCACGTCAGAACGGATGCGGCCCAGATTCAACCTCTGGCTGTATATGTAGCGGATATCACCAAGTTCTCCTGAGTCGATCATCTTTTTTACGTAACGCACTGCGGCATTGAAGAGAAATGTATGCCCCACCATTACCACAAGATTCTTTTCCTTCGAGAGTTTGCCGATTTCCTCTACCTGGGCCACGGTTGTGGCCAGGGGCTTTTCAACGAGAATATGTTTACCCGCTGCAAGCGCTTTCAGGGCGAGCTCAAAATGGGTTGACACCGGGGTGGCAATGACCACGCCGTCAATTTCAGTATCTTGAAATACCTGATTGACTTCATCACTAACCTGGATAGCCGGATAAAGACTTTTTACATAGTCACGCCGTTCTTTAGACAGATCAACGGCTGTCTTCACTCTGCAACTCTTATTCGCAACCAAGTTTCTGAGAAGATTTGGTCCCCAGTATCCAACACCAATTTGGGCAATGTTAAGCATTTTAAACCCCCTTTACGTTATAAGTTCCAAGTTACAAGTTACACGTTACGGGTTACGAACCTTAAAACACGTTATTGCCTGGCACTTTAAACATGCAACTTGCAACATGGAACAGTAGTTACAACGATTGATAGAGATTAATCAATTCCATCTGGTGCTTTTCCCAACCGTATCTTTCAATAAATTTCCTTGCATTGATAACCTGGTCCTGTCTTTTGTTTTCATTACGATACAATTCCAAAATTGCGTTGGCCATTGATTCCACATTCTCAGGTTCAAAGTAGGTGACCATATTGTCTGGAAAATAGTGTTCGATTGTCTTAAGTCTCACCGAAACTACAGGAATACCTATTGCTACATACTCCATCATCTTTACCGGCAACATCAGCTCCGTTGCAATATTTCTTTTGTTGGGGATAATGCCTAGATCCATATTTTGAAGGAGATTCGGGATACTTTCGACTGGATAGGATTTCTTACTAAAATGGACCCTGTCTTTTATGTTTAGCATTTCACTCAACTTTTCAAATTCTTCAAGGTTTCTTCCCTTCCCCAGAATGTGCAGGTGTATTCCGGGGATGTCGCGAACTAATCTCGACACCGCCTCAATCGCTAAATCTATTCCCAGGATTTTGTCAATGGTTCCGTGAAACACGAGATCAAACGTCCTTTTATGATTATTCTGTTTTTTATTCTCATATTTGAAGATTTTGTGGTCCGGAACATTGAGCAGTACGGACATCTTCGCGGCGGGAATCCCGCGGGTCAATAATTTTTCTCTTTGAATGTCATTCACACAGATGAGTCTGTTTGCAAAACCGCAACAAAAGGATTCTTCCAGGCACAATAATTTATACAAAGCCTTGGGCATTCTCCCAAATTTACCACCATAAGTTTCAGGAACGGAGTCGTGAATATCTAAAATTATTTTTCTGCCCAACAAGCGCGGAAAGATTCCAGCCAAGACAAGAAAGTTCGGCATATTATGCACATGAACGACATCTACTTTTCTTCTTAAAAACAGTTTGGAGCAATGCCAAGAGGCAAGGACGAGGAACTTTAAGTAGGGAAGAAAGTAGGAGGAACTCTTTTCGCCCTGGTGTTTTCTAATCTTTAATTCGATGATGTTGACACCATTCATTTTATATGATTTGGGGTTAATTCCCTCCGAGAGCACTAAAAAGTTAACCTCGTTCCCGTGCTCCGCAAGGGTTTCTGATTCCCTGCGGATTCGGGGGTCAGTAGAAAAATTCGAATAAGCAATCATGCAGATTTTTTTGTTCATCTTTTCAGGTTACACGCTTCCAGTTGCAGGTTGCAGGTTAAGAGAAATACTTGTTACGGGTTGCAAGTTGCAGCTTACGGGTTAAGAGCATTGAGGTTGATTTCATAAGACGTTTTGCCCTTCAAGGGGATATCCATATAACCGGAGCCGGGCAGCAAGGAATTTTGTTCGTTAGATTTTCGGAGTTTGGGATGATAGATTCTTACAAACACAAAAGGCTCTTTGGTTTGGCCGAGCCTGTCATATTCATATTTGAACGATAATTTTATCTTATTGTTATCAATTTCCACATTTTCAAAAGTCACCTCCCGCCGTCTTCTAAACCAACTGACTATCTCACCAGCAGTAGCAAACCAAACCTTGTTTCCTTTGATTTCTTCTAATAAATTGATGTAGAAATCTCCCCATAGTCTTTCCGGAGCCAAACTCCGATCATGCCAGAGTATTGTTAGAACCCCACCAAATGATTTAGCATTCTGAATCAACTTTTCACACCATTCCATCGCTTTCCCTTCGGATAGGTTCATCCGCCGGGGGTAGAATAGTGCAGTATCTTGAATATGCAATGGGATTTCCAAAAGATTCTTTGTATTCAAGGGCTTGAATACCTGGACCGTACCTCCCCGGTATCCTACTGCATCGTTATATCCAAACGTAGAGTCATAAGTAAAACCTGCTTCTTCCAAAATTTGGTAGGAGTTATTATTAAGGCACAGCCAATGAATTCGGACCCCAATTTCTTGTCCTTTACAAAATTCAACGATCTGATTGAGTTCCTGACGTGACTTTTCAAGGCTGTGCCAGGCATCGATTCCATGAACTCCAATCTCAAATCCCTTTTCTACTAACTTCTTAGCAATTCCGTCCATATTGGATATATCGTACTTTGTAGCCCTCCGCCTGGCATTATGCTTAGGAATATTATCTCCGGGTTGATCTTTAAATGGAATCAAGAAAAATGTTGACTTCGTGTCTTTTTCAATCTCTGTGTATTTATCAATTTGGTGCCAGAAATCTTTCGAAAGACCTGCATAAACGAATGGCAAATTCAAAATAGCTTTCCAATTTTTTATAAGTTTATTCACTGGTAATTTTTTTTTGAAAACGCCAGACAATGACCCAATTGATGCTCGATACAAAAATCCAAGCATTGTTTGATCAAGTTTATGGTTACGAATCCCCAAAAAATCAATGTCGTGTGATAAACAGGTAATGAAATCATAACCTGCAGGTGCCGGTGGAATTTCAACCAGTGGGATCCCGGCGTCGGTAATCAAATTGCGGAGCAATGAAATGTGCGCTTCAAGAGTAGGAGTGGAGGCATTTCCCACCGGCTGACCAACAGAAAGCAAAAAATAAATCTCTTCAAATAAGTTGTACCCCAATAAGATTATTTTCTTCTCGGACCTTTCAATCTTTAACCCGGCGACTTCTGAACCGCCTTTAACCTTTAGAATTGGTTCCCCCTCACCTTCAAAAGTTAGAAGATTGCCATAGATTGGGATTTCTGTTCCTTTATAATCGACAAAGGCTCTTCTGTATTTTGACTGAATGCTGATCTTTCTACCCAAATCAAAGTGGCTTATATTAGAGCCATAGATTACTCTTAGCTTAAAATCTTCGCCTAAAACTTCATTTTGGTTGGAGAGCAAAACATCGTAATCTCTGCCAGGAGCATAAAATTCCCAAGGGGTCTTGAAAAGCTGGAAAAATTCTTCGACTATTGGTGCTTCGTTCTCCTTTGAAAGTACCCCAATCAAAGCTACTCACCTATTTCTGGAATCATTTCTTCCTTAGTCTGAAAATTTTCTTTCCAGAAGCGTGCCATTTCCCTCGGTAATGCGTGCCAATATTGACCCTCGTATTTACTCTTTATGTAATCAAGAAATTCTTCGTAAAACTCCATCGGGTACTCGTCCATCTTACATCTGCCTTTTTTACAATTCATATAATCAGGGTGGGTAATTAAAAGAGCCATCCCCCCCTTATCAACGATCCAATCGAGTTTCTTTTTCCAAATATCAATGTTTCTTTCTTTCATAAGAACAAACAACGTGAAATCCTGGGGAAGAGTATAGGGAAGCTCGATGAAGCCATCACTATAACGCATAGCGCAAAGCGCAGAGCGCATAGGGTCATTTTGGTTGGAGGACGAAGGCGAAAGGTTAATGGATAAAGGATCAAGGTTACTTGAGTCCATTGGGTTATTTGAGTTCATTGGGTTACTTGGGTTACTTGAGTTATTGCGAGGGACCCAAAACGGGAAGATTGTACCGATGCCATCGGGTTTGGGTTCAAAGGGGTCGGTGTCAAATGTGGAACAATCATGTTTTATATCTAAACGGCTGATCCAATCCAAGTTGTTATGCATGGAGGGTGAAACAAATCCAACGGATTTCCAGTCTTTTAAGTAGTGATTAATGCGAACCGCCTGCTTCTCAAAGGTTTTTCTTGATGAGAATAATTTTCCATCATGTTTCAAGCCATGGACTCCAACTTCAAACCCCTTTGCAACTAATAAATGTCGAAGTTCACTTGAAACATTATATCGTTCCGGTACGAAATTGAACGAAGACCGAAAACCCATCTTTTCTTCAAGCTCCATCAAATGATGGCATTTCTCATGCCCTCCCGCAGTATCTACGTCATGGTGAAGAACAAGAGCGAATTGTTTCTGGCCGGGCCAACCAGACCATCCTTCAGGCGGTTTTTTAGCTTTTTCATCAATAGGCCAGATGTGTTGATATAATTCCCGCTTTCGAAGAACTATCATTCTTCGAAGGGCAATCTGCAATGATCTTGGAATAAAGGGTTTAAGTTGATAATAGATTCTGTGGGTTAACATGTTACGCGTTAGTAAAGATGTTACAGGTTACGAGTTAGCGAGTTGTGATTTGCGAGCTATGGAAAACCTGTTGCAAGTAGTGGGATAAGGACGTTGCAGGTTCAAGAATAAGGATGAAGATTTTGAAATATAAAACACGGAACGTGAAACGTGGAACTCATCACAGCTTTTCATTAGCCGACATGTTTGTAAAGAAGATCTCCTATTTTGTTCAAAACAGGAATAGGGAGATTTCTGAAAATCTTATTATGAAAACCCGTAACTTTTGAGGAACCTGAAGCAAAAGAACCCTTTTTAAAATCATACCGGTAATAATTGATCTGTTCTTCAGTTGTTCCCCAACCGGATTTAAATTGGATCAGGCCTTGGTTTTCGGGCTCGGTTCTTCCAAAGCAAAAGTGTTTAATGCCATTTTTGCAACACCATTTTATGGCCTCCCACATGACGAGGTTGTTTGCCCGGAGATTTTGATAATTCATATTAGAGGCACCGTATTTGTAAACTGCCTTTTCTCCAAAGTGGAAATAGGCACCCCCGGCAATAGGTTTGTTTTGAAAAGAAGCAAGTATTAAAAATCCCAAGTTCTTACAGATGATGTGATCATATATCTTTTTAAAGAAAAGGTAAGGTTGAGGAGGCAAACCGTGTTGCTTCCTTGTCATATAATTTAATCTGTAGAATTCTTCGACTGATTCAGGAGAATGATTTATCTTAACCTCCACACCTTCTTTCATTGCTTTCCTAATATTTCTTTTTGTGCTGTCTCTAAAACCGGAAAAGATTTGATCCTCTTTATTTGAAAGATTTAGAGTGTGACCCACGTAGGTTAAAGATGGAAAGGTAAAAGGAGAAAGGTTTTTGAAACTTCTTAGTTCAAGATATTTCCAATTGCGCTCTTTTCCCTCTGCTAAGACGAAGTTTAATACTTCTTGAAAATTGATTCCATCTGAAACTATAGGTTCACAATAATCAGTAAATGGTAGAGATACTCCTCTTCGCCCAGTCAAAAAACTTGATATTTCCATTATAGGAACTGCTGCTAATAGGCCCTCATTCTTTAACACAGTAAAATAAAGTAGTTTATATCCATACGCTTCATTTAGTACTTTTGCCCATGCTGAGGAATGGAAAAAGGAATAATCTGGGTTCAAGAGAATCAGTTCATCCCAATTAGGGTAAGTTATGGGGTTGATTATTTGGAGGTCCATTATCTTTGAAGGGTATAGCGTGTAGGGTGCTGGGTGTAGGATAAAGTTAATGCGTTATTAAGTTAATAAGGTAATAAGTGATGCGATTACAAATTC
>MHEF01000126.1:3301-4216 GCA_001805125.1 Nitrospirae bacterium RBG_13_39_12 | reverse complement strand
AACAGGTGCTGCGGTTGAGAAACATAGGATTCAAAGGTTCGGGTGTTCCAGGAATCAAGGGTTAGCGATATAATTAGGAAAGCTATAGATCAATATGCAGTTTTTCTCTCGGTGCTGGAATTTCGGGAAGTGTGAACTCTATTTTTTTACCCATAACTTCAGCGGCATCAATAATTTCTATTCCAATGAGTTTCCCCTCCGCACTAAAATCTGCATGAACACCTGGAACAACGGTCAAGGTTTTTGCCGCTTTCGCAGAAGGCTCTGAAAAGTAGATATAAAGAAGGTCCCTTACTGGATCATATTCTAACTTCACTCCTTCCCCCTTTCTTGCAAAAATTCTTTCCCATACCTTGCTTTTGCAGTAAGCACCACTATTTCACCCTCTACATGTTTATAATATACGCTAACTTCTTTCTCTTTGTAAAAAACACCCTCCCATTCACCATTATACCGGAAAATGAATGTCTTTCCAATAGTGTCGGGTTTAGCATCTGTTGCTTCCCATCCATCATTTAGGGCAGTTTCAATTTCTTCCACCGTAATGCCCCGTTGTAACATCCGCTTTTTGATATGAGAATGAAGATCAGCTTCTGAAATCTTAATCAATATTTTTCCCTTATTATTAAAATATTCCTTGAAGTGGTATGCTTTTTTAAAGGTTAAAGTGAAGCGATTTCAAAACCATGCGTTGACGAAGTCAAGTTTTCACTAAAATGTCAACTTAAATCTCCTTCATGTAATACGTGAGGCTTTAGGTGCAACAGGTTGCGAGTTATGGGGTAAAGAGTTACGGATTCCGGGTTACTTGGGTTTATTGGGTTGCTTGGGTTTATTGAGTTACTTGGGTTACTTTGGTTCATTGGGTTAATAGGTTAATGAGGGAATAAGTTAATGAGTGATGCGATTACAAAT
>MHEF01000126.1:0-3225 GCA_001805125.1 Nitrospirae bacterium RBG_13_39_12 | reverse complement strand
TAATCTTCCCCCCTTTTAAGGTAACCATATTTACGACTTCCGAGAAGTTTTCCCTTGCCTTTCTAATATTTATTTTCATTGTAGTCATAATGTACACTATTTTAATAAAATTTTCAAAGGATAAAGACATAGGACAAATGAACCACGTTACAGGTTACGATTTACGGGATACTAAATAACGCATGGGGCAAAGCGAATTCTCATGTTGAGCAGTGATGCTGTGTCGCAGTGCTGCTGTCAAAGTCTCCCTGCAAGTCGCTGCCGTGCGATCTTCAATAATTCCTCTGCAAGACCAACAACCACTTCTGCGTCTCTATGACTCAAATCGGTCCTTGGTTTGTATCGCGCTTTGGCACGCAATTCTAAAGACATATTGAGAGTTCGGCCCAACTCCTGGGATAATTCCCCCGTAAGAACAAAGAGCTTCCCAAACTGAGTCACTATTCCCCCATGAGACGAAGAAAGGGAAGATCCGGTACTCATGATCAATGCTTTAACCAAAAGCTCACTGGAGTTGTATCCGCTGTCAATTGCCAGGCGAAGCTTCCCTGCGCCTAAAGCATCTCTTGCGTAATTAAAGTACTCTTCTGCCAGACCAAGATAATCGGCGAAATCCAGTTTCCATTCTGTACCGGTTAAGGTGGTAAATATGGGTTTCCCATGCTTTAGCACTTCCCAGAGGAAGGGGGAATGACCCAATGACTGTTCAAATTCTTGTTTTGACATGGGGACTGCTTCGATCAATCTTCCTTCTTGGCAGGCAAGCCTAAAACTTATTTCGCTTGTGGCTTCCATAAGGGCACGCTCCTCTATGCCTGAATAAACGATTAACACATCGATATCACTCTCTGCGGTAGCCGTACCTTTGGCTGTGCTTCCGAATAGATAGGCGCCCAATATGTTATTGCCAAACCGCTCTTTCAATTGGTCAAGAAAAGAATCTACGATGTCTTGCATCAGATTTATCCAAAGTTTTTAAGTCTTTCAAATTATACCATAATATGAATTCTCTCTCACGCGACTTAAAAATGTAGTTTATTGGAGTTCATAGGTGTTGAATGTTCAGCGTTACGCGTTGGGTGTTAAGTGGTAAGGTGAAGTGATGCGGTACTGCATTGTTGTGTTAACGAAGCCTAAGGCAAACCCCAATCATCATTTTTCTCTTTTCTTTAATTCTTTTCTGAACAATTCTAATCGAGGTAACTCTTCTTTGTCCCTTTGGCGTCCTGCCGCTCTTTACCCCGTTAGAAAGCCCCGCTGCTTGCCCCGTTAGAAATTTTTCATTATTAACCAGGAGTTCCCTTTGGTAACCTACTTCTAACGGGGTTTACCTATAATACCCTAAGAGGCGGGGCAGTTCTTTTTCCGACCACTTCCGGTATCCTTCCATTGTCTCGAATATTCTATATGGCATTTCATCAATGACTGGAATCTTAAATGGCACAAAGCCCAAACTAATTCTATCTTCCACGGTCCGTGACAATCCATCCATAAAGTCAAGCTTTAAATGCTCTTCTTCAGAAATATTTCCTATTTTATATAGAAGTCTTTGCATCCCCTCTCCCAGCTCCGCCGAAGTCTCCTTGTCTCTGCAGCGGCATCAATGCCACGGTAGATACCTGCAGTCCTCTTCACGATCTCCTTTGCTTTGCGCTTCGCAATGCGTTCCTGGAACGTATCGTAGATCAGGTGCACTTCGAGTCGTCCTGCCGGCAGTTTCTCGCCGACATATTTCAGTTGACCGTCCTCTATGATTGCATCAACAATACGATGTCCCATGCTCTGCCTCCTGTACTAACCCTGCAAGGATCCCTTCAAGCTGCCCATCTCACCGAGAAGAATATCGTCATGAAAAGGATTCTTTAAGATCATCAAGTGAATGAGTTATGTTTCCTTTCCCAGATCCAGTGCAAATAAAAGCGTACGCTTGATCTGGGTCATTACGTTGTTCGGAAGCTTACCGAGCCTCCGGTCAAGTCGCACTCTCGGTATAGATCCAAGCCCCTGCACGTTTACCACCGAATCACGGTCAAGAAATCCCAATTGTGGCAGCACTACCTCATAAGAGCTCTGGCGGTTTTGGGTGGTAAGTGGCACGTAGAGGACCAAGGCCCGTGGCGGTTCTGGATCATAGCGCGATACAATTACAACCGGGCGTGCCTTTGCTGCTAATCCTAGATCAACAAGCCAGACTTCACCGGGTTGTGGGTGCATCGATCATATCCAAGACTTCTTGCTCTACGAGGCGAGACCGCGACACATCTAACAAGTCCTGATCGGCCAACTCAATGATTTCCGCGATACGTTGCCGCACCTGGTCTGCCATCTCAGGCTGCCACTTACGCAGTTTAGCATCCAACTGTTTTACTAAGGCTTCCATCGATTCCTCCGTGCCTTTCTCCCGCTGAGCACGCTAAATCCTAATTGCCACGAGGAGGGTGACCCATCTTTCAATTATTATAAATGATAAAACTGTAAATTCTATTTTTCAATGGTTTTCTCTCTTTGGGATAACGGCACCTTTTCCCAAAGCTAAGTTGATCCACTTTCGATGTGACCCTCCTCCTCGACGCGGGATTTCTTGACAACCGAGAGCTCGAAGTCTCCGAGTAAGCTCTTTGTAATTCATGTTTCCGCAAAAATGAGCGATTCAAACCATACGGGTGACTTCAGGCCGTCCGCTATCAGGTTGGGAGGAAATTCTTTCTTTGTGTCCTCGTAGAGCTCCATCACCGCATTAACCGCGTCCCGAACAACTTCGTCAAGCTGTTTAAGGTCGTCAACCTCCGTTACCAATTCAGGGAGAACGGGGCTCGTCACTGTCCATCCCCCTTCTTTCTGGGGTTCCAAGACTAAAGGAATTTTAAAAAGCGTGCTCATGAAAATGTCCACCTCCATCTAATGAAATTTCTGAAAAAGTCGAGAAATCTCTAATTTTCCTAATTATAAATCGATTATAAAGATTTGAAAAGCATTATATTGCGGAGGTTTTCTATTTTCTCTCTGACTTTTGGATTGTTGGGGTTCAAGGATTACAGAACCTGAAGCCGAGAACCTGAAACATAAAACTTGGAGCATTTCAAAAGATGTTACGAGTTGCGATGAGTTAAGGAAAAAATGTATCCATTGACATATGGTGTAATAAGACGTATCATAAGTGTGTAAATAAAAGTGCATTGGGAGGTGTATTATGCGTGTTGTTAGAATGAACATTACAATTCCTCA
>MHEF01000125.1 GCA_001805125.1 Nitrospirae bacterium RBG_13_39_12 | reverse complement strand
GTTTTTCACAAACATCTTTTGGTATGGCTATCTGTCTTTTCGGTGAAACCGTCAATGTCTTCATTATGTTAAATCTCCTCTGATTTAAATCTTATGTAAAATAATAAAATTATTTTACTATTTTGTCAATCTCAAAACCGATTCAATTCTTTATTGATCTGAAAATACCCCTCTTTGGTCCCAATGCCTTCGGGACTCCTCGCAATGACACGTGACGGGTTTTTAAGCAGCCTGCTAGGAGATTTTATAAGAAAAGTTCTATGGCATCCATTGACGCAGAAACGATTATAGAAGAAATTATAAATGCTCATGGGAATAGATATGTAGATTGCGTTCAGGGTTAAATCTTCATTTTTCATTTAATCTACTTGTTTTTAATATTTGTCAATTGATTGTTAAATGAATTTTGAAGGGTTAACCCTGAATCTTCGATAAGGCATATGAGAAAAAGTCTAAATATGGGACGTTCATTGAGTAAGTTGAAAAAAGGATGAAAGATTGGGCCAAAACAATCCGGAAAGGGTCAGACTTGTTTATTGCAAATTGATAATTTTTTAGTGGTATGGGATGTATTTTTGCAGCTCAAGTTCGAAGAACAAAAGTATTATCTTATAATGATTTTCGGAAGAAACAATCACAATTGTCAGCTCATGCAGAAGTGTCAATTCCTATGAGATATCTGCGAAAGCAGAAACCCTATAAAACCTGTTCTTTACTCGCTGAGATTCTCTCCAGTGCCCTGTCGTGTGTTTGCCCAAGAATCAGTTGAGAGATAACCGCCCCACATGTTGCAAAGAGCATATCCCACTGGGTATCCCAGATATCACCCTGTGTTCCCAGAAAGTCTGTTGCAGCAGTGCCGGTAGCAAGAGCTATCCACCATTCGATGAATTCATAGAAAGCGCTGAGGGCAAGGCAGACACACACAACCAGGAAAAATAACCATTTCCCCTGCTTAAGCGGTGATTTTCTTAAAAGTATTTCACGCGTAATAATCGCAGGAACAAAACCTTGAGCAAAGTGTCCCAGTCGGTCATAATAATTTCTGCTAAGGTCAAATGTGTCCCTCAACCAGTTAAATAAAGGCATTTCTGCATATGTGTAATGCCCTCCGATAACCAATATAATTGCATGGAGCCAGATAAGCGCATAAACAAGAAAGGTAAACCTGAAACGCCGATAAGTAGCAAAGAGAATAGCAATACTTATTATTGCAGGCAATACCTCCAGAAGCCAGACGAAATAGTTGTATGGACGAATAGCAGACCATGTGAATACAAGCAGAAAACCCACCAGCAAAAGCGCCACTTTTCTGTGATTACTGCTCATGATTTTGTTACTGAACGTGTATTATATCCCAATTTTTTTATTTCACATTCTAAATCGATATGGGGTCAACATCGATTCTTATTATTACATCTTTAAAACCCTTAAATAACTGAATAAATATTCCTGCTGCAGTATGGAGTCTCTCCTGCGCAGAAGCCCTTAGAACCACTCTGAACTCTTTTTTGTCTCCTGTCCCCTTTAAAACAGACGGGCCAAGCACTTCTACCTCCTTGTCTGTCTTTTTAATAACCTCTGACAGTTCTTTCGATACATTCCTTTTACTTATTAATTTAATGACCAGCAGTTTTGAGTAAGGGGGATATGACAAAGTTTTGCGCCTGCTCAGCTCTTCATTGAAAAATGATATATAGTCATAATTTTTCAGGTATTTAAACAGATAGTTATGCGGCATTTTTGTTTGTACGAATATCTCGCCCCCAGGCTCAATTTTATTTGATATGGATGATATATCCTGAAACGCCTTTTCCGCAGATCTAAAATCAGGTAAATTAAGGGAAAGATCTGTATTTAAAATAGCTGCCATGGAAAATTCTCCTGAGATTCCCAGCCTCTTCGTCATAAGTTTTGTTCCAACAATTATCCTGGAACTGTCACTGAATGCAGCAACTTCTAACCCTTTTACCTCAGATTTCTTGCGTGACCTGTCACTGTCTATTCTTAGTGTTTCTATCCCTGTTAGTTGCTCAATATCTTCCTGAATCCTTTGTGTGCCTGCACCAAGCAATTTCATATTATAGCTCCTGCACCTGCTGCAACTCTCAGGCACTTTAGACAATATGTAGCCGCAGTAATGACATTTTAATGACATATCCTGCTTATGGAACACCAAGGGGATTTTGCAATCAGGGCACTCTTCTATATAATTGCAATCCATGCATTGAAGAGTCGAGTACCCTCTCCGGTTTATTACAAACATTATTTTTTTATCATTTTTGACATACTTCAAAGAGGCATCAACAACCTTTTTTGACAGATACGGCTTCAGAAGTTTTTCGTATCTCATATCTATAATCCTGATCTTTGGTTTCCTGACATCAGACACTGGCGTTAACAATGAATATTTATTTTTTTTGCAGTTATACAGAGACTCAACAGACGGACAGACGGATGAGAGAAGTACAGTTGCCTTCTCAAAATATCCTCTTTTTACGGCGACATCCCTCCCGCTGTAACAAGGGATGTTCTCCTGTTTATAAGAACTGCTGTGTTCGCTTAACACTGCGATAAAGGAAACCTTTCTGACAGGAGCAAAGACAGCAGATCTCGTGCCCAGTATGATGTCGGAATGCCCTGAAACAATCCTTTCTATGGCTTCGGACCTCCTGCCCCGGCTCAATCCGCTATGGAAAAGGCATACTCTTTTGCCAAACCTCTCATTCAAAAAAAAGTAAAGGCTGTTTATGAGTGATACCTCCGGGACAAGAACTATTGCATTATTAATTGATGAAAGTATGTTTATCAGGAATGAGTATTCATATTCATAAGATGGGGCATGCAACAGGAATGTCCTGTATGCATTTTTATTAACCGAGTTTATAAGATGGGTTACTGTAATATTGTCTACAGCAGTTGTATTTATTGGCTGTCCGGTTACTTGTTCAGTCTTTGTATCCTTTTTTTTTACTTTCGTAAATGCCTCTTTCGGGATCATGTTTTTCAATACGATGCCCTGTTCTGTCATGTAGTATTCCGACATCCATCTGAGGAGATTAATCATTTTACCACCAAATATCGGGGCATCATTGTAAATCTTCAGAATATCTTTTACATCAACAGGCGGAACTGATGAAGACTTACCTATAATTATCCCTTTTGCGGTTTTGTTCTTAAGCGGTGCACTTACTATCATGCCAGGTTTTGCACTCTCTAAATTTGCTCCCTGA
This sequence comes from Nitrospirae bacterium RBG_13_39_12, assembly GCA_001805125.1. Lineage (GTDB taxonomy): Bacteria > Nitrospirota > Thermodesulfovibrionia > Thermodesulfovibrionales > SM23-35 > RBG-13-39-12. The sequence continues at coordinate 9,049 of MHEF01000125.1, read as the reverse complement.
CATCTGTAGGTTAGAGGTCCGAGGCTTATGGGAAAAAGGACATCAATGTACTCCATACGGAAGTTTATCATATTGTTATCAATCTTATCTTTGTGTCATAATTAAATATGTTTTTAAGAATAATATTCCTGTTGTTTTTCCATATTTTTATCATCTCATGCAGTTTAAAACACGCGGAACTACATGAAGAAAAATCCTTTCCTCCAGAGGATGCTTATTATCAATATATCCTCGGTTATACCGCAGAAAAAGATGGAAAGTGGGAAGAGGCAATCGAACATTACAACAATGCCCTCAAATTCGACCCCTCATCATCTTATCTCAAAACGCAGATCAGCTATATGTTGCTCAGAACCGGCAAGGTGACAGAGGCAATATCACTCGCAGAGGAAATCGTCCAGAGTGACCCGGATTATATTCCTGCTCTCATGCTCCTTGGCGAGCTTTACAACAGTCAGAAAAGGTCACAGGATTCCGTGAATATTTATGAGAAGGTCCTTAAAATACAGCCGGACAACCAGGAGGCAGCCCTGTTTATAAGTGTCCTTTATGCTTCTATGCAGGAATACGACAAGGCTAATGAATTTCTCGAGGGACTCGTAAAAATGCATCCTGAGAACATAATGGCAATCTATTATCTTGGTTCAATAAACATCGAGAAAGGAGATATTGAAAAAGCTGAAAAATACTTCCAGAAAGCGATAGAACAGAGACCTAACTTCGATGCAGCCCATTTCAATTTAGGAATGATAAACGAGAGCAAAGGCAACATTAAAGAGGCTGAAGAATATTATACCAGGGCTATTGAAATAAACCCTCATAACCTGCGGGCCAGGGACAGGCTTGCGCAGATCTTCTTCAGGGAGAAGTCCAACGATAAAGCAATTGAGCAATTTAAAGAGATAAGCTCATACCTGCCTGCAAACATTGATATACATATAAAACTCGGGATACTTTATTTTGAAAATGGCCAGTTTGACAGGTCTATTGATGAATTCAGGATTGTACTGGAAGCCAAACCTGACGAGACTTCTATCAGATACTATCTTGCTATATCGCTCGAGGAAGCAGGTAAAAATGAAGACGCTGTCACAGAGTTAAAAAAGATAATTCTGCAGGAACCAGATAATTTAAGCGCCTTTCTTCATCTTGGATATTTATATACAAAGCTCAACATGGATAATGATGCAATTGAAGTATATAAAGAAATACTGAGTTTCGAGAAAGAAAAGCCCGAGGTTTATCTCTACCTGGCTGTAGCTTATCTGCATAAAAAGGATTATGCAGCAGCTGAAACAATCCTGAAGGATGCACTCAGCCGGTTTAAGGACAATGATGAATTAACCTTTAATCTTGCCATAGTATTTGAAAAAACAAACAGATTTGATGAGATGGTAAGCAACTTGAAAAAGGTAATAGAGATTAACCCGAAACATGCAGACGCACTTAATTACCTGGGCTACAGCTATGTTGAAAAAGGGATAAATCTCGAAGAAGCGCATTCGCTCATATCCAGGGCTCTGGATCTAAAACCTGATAACGGTTATATCATTGACAGCCTTGGATGGCTTTATTTTAAATTAGGCAAATATGACGAGGCACTCAAGAACCTGCTCAGGGCTGCTGAATTATCACAGGACGACCCTGTTATAGTTGAACATATAGGAGATGTGTATCAATCGATGGGCATTAAGGAAAAAGCTAAAGAATACTGGGGGAAAGCATTAAAGTTTCCTGATAAAGAAGAAGGACTTAAAGAACGCGTCGAAAATAAACTTCATAAATTGGAATGAAAAATTTGTCACCTGCCGCCCGTCCATCTTCTTTTTCACTGAGGGCACCCGCAAAAATAAACTGGTTCCTTACAATACTCGGGAAAAGGAAAGACGGTTACCACAACATAATAAGCTTAATGCAGTGCATCAGCCTTTACGATAAGCTATCGTTTAAAAAAGCAGACAGCCTGGTCATTTCAAGTGATTTAGATATACCCGTTGAAATTAATCTTGTACATAAAGCTGCGTCTCTCTTCAAGAAATATACATCTTGCAATGACGGAGCAAAGATAACCTTACAAAAGAATATTCCGGTCAGCGCCGGGCTCGGAGGAGGAAGCAGTGATGCGGCGTATACACTTTTGGGTCTTAACATATTATGGAGTATTGGCTTAAACAACAGAGAGTTAAGCACAATAGGCAGGAAAATCGGCTCGGATGTACCTTTTTTTTTAAACAGCTCATTTGCCCTTGTAGAAGGCAGAGGTGAGAGGGTAGTTCCTCTTAAACATAATAAATCGGCGATCGTGCTTCTTCTTGTAAAACCGGGGATGTCTGTTTCCACAGCATGGGCTTATGAATATTTCGATAAGATTTATACTGACAAGTTGACAAAAAAACCTGTTGATATTAAACTTTTCTGTCAGGCTCTTTCGAAAAGAGATTTTACCTCTCTTAGCACATTTCTCAGTAATGACCTTGAAAAGGTTGTTATTGAAAAATATCCTGTAGTTGGTAAAATCAAGGAGAGACTGTTAGAGAACGGGGCACTAATTTCTTCAATGACCGGCAGCGGACCTACTGTCTTTGGTGTTTTTGAATCAAAAAAGACAGCACTCGCTGCAGCTTATAGAATGGGTGCTGATAACTGGTATGGCGTTGCAGAGACAATAGTTTAGGTGGGGCGTCGACAAACGGCAAGTCAGGAGACTTTGGATCTCCCATCTGGAGGTTCGAATCCTCCCGCCCCAGTCAAATGGTTTTTGCAACATAAATCCTGAGGCAACATTTAAGAGCATAGCCGATCGTATAAAGCTTTTTTCTCTTAATTTTTGAACTTTTTTTTAAGGAGGAATAATGCCGAAAGCGTTTAAACTCTTTACAGGTAATGCCCACAAAGAGCTGGCAGGTGAGGTTGCAGCCTATCTTGGTATACCGATTGGAGATGCTACTGTAACAAAATTCAGCGACGGTGAAATTACGGTAAGCATAAATGAGAATGTAAGGGGCTTTGATGTCTTTGTGATACAACCGACATGCACACCAGTAAATGATAATATCATTGAACTGCTTTTAATGGTAGATGCATTTAAGAGGGCGTCTGCCAAAAGAATAACTGCGGTTATTCCTTACTATGGATATGCAAGACAGGACAGAAAGGTTCAGCCAAGGGTTCCGATATCTGCAAAACTCGTTGCTGATTTGATAATGGCAGCAGGTACAAACAGAATTCTTACAATGGATCTTCATGCAGCCCAGATTCAGGGTTTTTTTAATATCCCTGTCGACAACCTTTACGCTTCGCCAGTCATCCTGGATTACATCCGGGAAAAATATGCATCCCGGAATCTTGTAATCGTATCACCTGACGCCGGTGGTGTTGAAAGGGCAAGGTCCTTTGCAAAGAGACTTCAGTGTTCTATCGCAATTATTGACAAGAGACGTGAGGCAGCCAATATTTCACAGATAATGAACGTAATAGGAGAAGTCAAAGAAAAAGATGCTATTATATTAGATGATATGATTGACACCGGCGGTACAATAATTCAGGCTGCTGCTGCACTGATGGAAAAAGGTACAAAGCAGGTTGTTGCAGCATGTTCTCATGCCGTACTTTCAGGTTCTGCAGTGGAAAAAGTAAATAATTCATTTATAAAAGAACTCATTGTTACTAATACAATACCTTTTGACAGCAAAAAAGAGCAGTGTGAAAAACTGACCGTATTAAGTATAGCGCCTCTTCTTGGAGAGGCGATCAGAAGGATTCATGAGGAATCTACTATAAGTTCGCTTTTTGTATAAGGAGGATAGATGGAGAGGATAACTATTAATGCTGAGAAACGGGAAGAATTCGGTAAGGGTGCAGCGCGTGAACTCAGGAGAAAGAATATGGTCCCTGCAATCCTTTACAGGGGAGGAGGATCAATTCCTATAAAGTTTTCCAGGAAGGAACTGTTACAATTTATAAATACAACCTCAGGTGAGCAGACGATGGTGAACATTAAATTTGCAGACGGAGAAAATAAGCTTGCGCTGATGAAGGAATATCAGGTCGACCCCACCAGAGGAGACTTGCTCCATGCAGATTTTTTTGAGGTATCCCTTACAGAAGAAGTTGAGGTTACGGTACATATTACTACCGTAGGAGAGTCAATAGGTGTTAAGAGGGACAAAGGAATACTTCAGTATCTTCTGAGAGAGATCGAGGTCGAATGTCTTCCGGACAGGATACCCGGCCACATTGAAGTAGATGTTTCAGGACTTGAAATAGGTCAATCCATCCACGTTGGTGACCTGAAATTTGAAGAAGGAATCAAGGTTCTCACTAACCCTGATGAGGTTATTGTTAATATTATAGCTCCTGCTGTTGAAGTCGAAGAGGCAGCACCTGCTGAAGCCGCTGCACCTGAAGTCGCAGAACCAGAGGTAATAAAGAAAGGCAAAAAGGAAGCGGAAGAAACATCAGCAGAAAAAGAAGAAAAGAAAGAAAGCAAGTAAGCTATTAATGTGGGTCATAGCTGGCCTTGGAAATCCCGGCAAAAAATACTCCAGAACCAGACATAATATTGGTTTCCTGGTAGTAGAAGAAGTAGCTTACAGGCACAAAATAACCTGTAAAGATCGAAAAGAGGGATACAGAATTGGAAAAGGCTTTATAGACAGCCATAAAATCCTTCTCTTAGAACCCCTTCTTTACATGAATATGAGCGGACCTGTTATCAAAAATGTGATCAGGAAGTTCGATATCCAGCCTGAAAAACTTATAGTAATCCATGACGACATCGATATCGGAATAGGTAAATTAAAGATAAGGGGAAAAGGTTCGTCAGGAGGACATAAAGGGGTTGAATCAATAATAAATAGTATCGGCTCAAGGGACTTTATAAGAGTAAAAGTCGGGATTGGAAGAGAGGAGGGAATATCAGCCGAAGATTATGTCCTGAGTAAATTCAGGAGGCATGAAATCAGTTCAATTAAGGATACGATAAAGATGTCTGCAGATGCCGTTTATTCTATTGTCTCAGAAGGTTTAGATAAGGCTATGAATAGATTTAATTAACCTGAAAAATGCATTTGTCTGATAATTAAAGCAGTCATATGTTCAGGAAAAACTATGAAAGACATGCTTGGCAGAGAAGAACTTATCACCGTAGACAAAGCTCTTGAAATCTTAGAGAAACACATATATTTTAGAAAGTCTGCTGAAATTAAACTTGCTATTGAAAATTCTTACGGGATGATAGTCTCTAAGGACATATTTTCACCTGAGAATCTTCCGGAATTCAACAGGTCAACCGTAGATGGATTTGCAGTAAACTCAGCCGATACATTCGGTGCTACAGATAACCTTCCGTCCTACCTGGTACTGAAAGCTGAAATATTAATGGGAGAAGAACCTGATTTCAAGGTTGATAAAGGTGAGGTTGCAAAAATTGCTACAGGCGGGATGCTCCCTCAAGGCACAGATTCAGTTGTAATGCTTGAACATACTCAATTAATAGACGAGAAAATGATTGAAGTAGTTAAACCAGTTGCCCCTGGAGAAAATGTGATACAGGCGGGAGAAGACGCAAAAAAAGGCGAATTCTTGCTGGAGAGCGGCCGGAGATTGAGACCACAGGACATAGGAGCACTTGCAGGTCTCGGCATAACAAATGTGTGGGTTTACGAAAAGCCAAAGGTCTCTATCATATCAACAGGCGATGAAATAATACCTGCAAATAAACCTATCAAACCGGGCTATGTGCGCGATATCAACTCATATGTCCTGTCAGGACTAATTCTAAATGCCGGAGGCATACCTGTAAAAAAAGGTATATTCAGCGATGAGTATGACATCCTTAAAGACGTGGTTGAAGAGTCATTGAGTAATTCGGATATGGTTCTTATTACAGGTGGCAGCTCTGTAGGCACAAAGGATATGACAGCCCGTATAATAAACGATGCAGGGAAACCGGGAGTCCTGTTTCATGGTGTGTCTTTAAAGCCGGGTAAACCTTTGATTTGTGGCATAGTAAATAATAAAGTCATTTGGGGTCTCCCTGGACATCCGGCAGCTGTCAGTGTATGCTTTAAAATATTCATCGAGCCTGTTTTGAAAACCTTATCAGGATTAAAAGAAGATAGACTCGAACCATATAAGAAGACTGTTACCGCAAAAATTGACAAGAACATATCTTCGAGTCCGGGCAGGGAAGAACATATCGCTGTTTATCTCGAGGAAAGGAACGGAGAGTTATGGGCTACGCCTATATTCGCTAAATCAGGTCTTATCACGACTTTGATAAAGGCAGACGGAACTGCATTAATTCCTCTGAAGAAACTCGGGGTAAAAGAAGGTGAAACTGTTGAAGTAAGGCTTTTTTAACCCGAATAATGCAGACATTGCTTTCTCCTCGGCGTCTCCTCGGCGACCCGCCCGAGGCGGGAATCCGCTGAGGCGGACATAAATTTATTTAACTCGATAAATTATCGAGATTATTTTTATTTGTTTTATGGATAAAAATATTCGTTATGCCATTAGTTAAAGGTACATTAAGGTATCGATCCCGATATGCATCGGGACATTATTCAATTGCATTATTTAGGTTAATTAGAAAGTTGTTATTGGAAAGATTTTCAAGGGGGTACATGTGAATTTTAATAAGGACTTAATAAGATTTCCGGAAGCAATCGATGATGATGATTATATTTTTGCAACATATTATCTTGAAACTTCAATGGATTTATACGAAGCTGCCAATGCATTCGCTGCAGAACAGTCAACAGGGACATGGAAGCGGGTTAGAGACGAAACAGATGCCCTTAGAGAAAGACACGGGATAAAAGTTGCAGGAATCTACCCCCTACCCGGTGAATGCAGGCAGAACCTTCCAGCAGGCACACCAAAATCTGATTCCTGCACATGCATAAGGGCTGCTGTTTTAAGACTTGCCTTTCCACACATAAATTTCGGGCCAAAGATACCGAATCTTCTGAGTGCTGTTGCTGGAAACCTTTTCGAAATAGGTGCCTTTACCGCAATAAAGCTGATTGATCTTGAATTCCCTGATATTTTTTTAAAGTATTTCACAGGGCCACGATTCGGAATAAAAGGATGCAGGGATATTCTAAAAGCATATGACAGACCGATAATAGGTGCCATAATCAAACCATGTGTTGGGCTGTCTGCAGACAGGCTTGCTGATTTGGCATATGAGGGAGCAAAGGGCGGACTGGACTTTATAAAGGATGATGAACTTCTTGCTGATACCTCTTATAATTCAATAAAGGATCGTGTTAAAAAAGTCACTTCTTCTCTAAAACGCGCTGAAGAAGAAACAGGTGAAAAGAAAATGTATGCATTCAATATCACTGACAGGCTGGACAGAATAAAAGCCCTCCATGATATAGTCGTGGAAGGCGGCGGAAACTGTGTAATGATAAATGCTGCAACCACAGGACTTGAAGCAATGCGGGAACTTGCTGAATACACACAAGTGCCCATCCACTGTCATAGGGACTTCGCTCCTATGTGGGCAAGAAGTCAATTTTTAGGAATAAGTTTTCCGGTACTCACAAAATTATTCCGCCTATGCGGTGCAGACCAGATTCACTGCGGCGCAATCCAGGGAAAACTTTATGAGCCTGATGATGAGGTCCTGTGGAATATACGCGCATGCACCCTGGATTTCAGCAGTATTAAAGATGCTTTGCCTGTAAGTTCCGGTGGCCAGTGGGCCGGGAAGGCACCTGTGAATGCAAGAAAAATAGGCCACTACGATTTTATACATCTTTCCGGTGCCGGTACCTATGCACATCCTGATGGTCCGGAAGCCGGGGCAAAGAGTATAAGACAGGCATGGGATGCTGTTATTAAAAAAATACCTGTAGAAGAATATGCAAAGGATAAAAAAGAACTGACAAGAGCTATTGAATATTTTGGGAAAATTATCTATTAGAACCTTTCGCCTTGACAAGTGTCTTATGTTTTTGTTTTATTATACATCCTTAGGCGCGTAGCTCAGTGGGAGAGCGCTTCCTTGACGCTTCTTTCAAGACCCACAATAACATTTTCTATCTTTTTATAAACCTCTATAAATTAATAGTTTTTTAGCGGTTAACGGGGTAAAGGTTTTATATACCTTTACCCCCTTTTTTGCCTGTCTACTGCACAAAAACTGCACACCTCAAAAATCACATTACAAACACGCCAAACTGTGTTTCGATTCTGGGAATAGTTTCATTAGGGGTCAAAACTGCTCGCATTCTGCGAGCAATTGCAAGCAGCTTAAGTTTTCGATATTTTTATGAAAAGAGCTAAAAAATAGAAAAATTTATTCTCTGCAAAAAAATGTTTAATAAAAAGCAAGAAATGTTGAAAGAAAGTTCTTGACAGCGGTGGTTTGGGGGGTAGTATATGTAGTATATAATGATTGCAAAATCTGTTGTCTTTGGGGGGAATTAATGGACTTCAGATATAAACCTGTAAGTAGAATAATCAGCCTCGTTTCATTGTTTTTTTTCTGTTGGTCTTTCACGGGAATTTTTGATGTTGTCGCCTTCGCTGCCACTGACAGCAAGCAGACACCAAGCAATAAACAGCTAAGCAATCAGTCCTCGACTCAAGGACAATCAAACACTCCCAAACCCGAAGAAAAATTCCAGAAAACAATAGAAGATATTGAAAATGTAATTGAAGAAGTTGAGAAGTTAGGAAGATTAGAGGATGAGAAATGGCAAAAACTAAAAACAAAGAAAACTGAACTTGAAACACTTGATATAGAGATAAAGAAGCAATTTAATGACACAGAAAAATTCTTAAAGGAAAAAGGACTTCCGCCGGAAATCCTCGACCGCCATTACAAGTTTGTGAAGTCTTATGAAGACAATCTTAAAGAGTTAAACGATAATTTTGACGCTATAGAAAAATCAAAGACAAAATCAGAAACAGATGCTTCAATCAGCAGGGCAAAAAGACATCTTGAAAAGGTAAAACCGCCAAAGAAGCATGTCCCATTAAACCCGAACAAACTGCCACATAGAACGGCAGAGCCGGTATGGATAGAGCCGAG
>MHEF01000124.1:12059-12204 GCA_001805125.1 Nitrospirae bacterium RBG_13_39_12 | reverse complement strand
AGCAAACCACACGATAAGTGCAAGCTTTGCAGCAAATACCTATAACCTCAGTGCGACCAAGGCAGGCACAGGCACGGGTACGGTAACGTCCTCACCAGCAGGGATAAATTGCGGCTCTGTTTGTTCTTATGCATACAATGCAGGC
>MHEF01000124.1:11719-11984 GCA_001805125.1 Nitrospirae bacterium RBG_13_39_12 | reverse complement strand
AATGGACAATGTATATTAACTATAAATGCAGCAACAACTATAACAGCTAATTTTACTGTTAGTGCAACTTACCCCATATCAGGGACTGTGAAGACACCGAGTGGCAGTATGCCAGGTAGTCCTATAGCTGGAGTGACAATGACACTAAGCGGCGCTGGATCAGGTACAACCACCACTGACACCAATGGAAACTATAGCTTCACAGGGTTAGCTAACGGCGATTATACAATCAAACCCGGAAAAAGTGGTTACACATTCACTCCTA
>MHEF01000124.1:11223-11684 GCA_001805125.1 Nitrospirae bacterium RBG_13_39_12 | reverse complement strand
ACAGGGCAAGACTTTACTGGAACATATTTGATGGGCCACTAAATAGTCTGATCTCATCAGGCATCTATTTTAGAAGAGAAACAGCTTTATATTTAAGTCAAAACAGTTTTTTCCAGATATAAAATTTAAATAAATACCTGTGATATAAATCACAGACTCACTTGAGAAATTCCTCTATTATAAAAGCGAGGAGTAGAATTAATATGCTTAAAATTATAAACCCGAAAAAGGCAAACCGCTCGAAAGGGTGGGACGCAAAGCTACTGGCCTACTTCCTTTGTTATAAGGATAAGGCAGCAGGGCTGCCGGACAGATATAGCACTTTCATATTCTATATCTCGCACGGCAAAAGGATATGGAGGTTCTTATGTTATCAAGTGTTTCTTTATCAAAACATTCAAAATCAACATGTTCTCAGTTTCCTGTTTTTGTCCTCACGCTCTTAACTTTATCATTAGTCT
>MHEF01000124.1:8029-10944 GCA_001805125.1 Nitrospirae bacterium RBG_13_39_12 | reverse complement strand
ACAGGGACGTGCACCGTGACGATGGATGCTGCAAAGGCAGTTACAGCAACATTCACCCTTAAGACTTATACGATAACAGCATCAGCAGGCACTGGCGGAACTATAAGTCCTGCATCAAGGACAGTAAACCATGGCTCTACAACTACCTTCACCGTGACACCGAATGCAGGATATACGGCAACGATGGGAGGCACCTGCGGAGGGTCATTAAGTGGCACTACCTATACGACTAATGCAATAACAGCCAACTGTACGGTAACGGCTACATTTACGGCTAATCCGGTCAACGGAGTCTGCGGAACATCAAGCGGAGGGACATTCACGACAGCGCCTACGACTAACCTGTGCAGTGCTGGAACAGCAACAGGAGTGAGCGGCAGCGGGCCATGGACATGGAGTTGTACGGGATCCAATGGGGGTTCGACAGCCAACTGTTCGGCAAATATCCAGACGCGTACGGTGTCAGCATCAGCAGGAACAGGCGGAAGCATCTCACCATCCGGTTCTGTAATAGTAAATTATGGAGCTAACCAGACATTTACCATAACACCGAATGCGAATTACAGTGTAGCAAATGTAGTTGCAGACGGGAGTTCAGTAGGAGCTGTAACAACATATACATTTACAAATGTCACAGCAAACCACACGATAAGTGCAAGCTTTACAACAAATACCTATACCCTCAGTGCGACCAAGGCAGGCACAGGCTCAATAACATCCTCTCCAGCAGGGATAAGCTGCGGCTCTGTTTGTTCTTATGCATACAATTCCGGTACATCGGTAACCCTAACAGCCACACCTGATACGAGTGCTACATTTGGAGGCTGGTCTGGTGTATGTTTTGGCACAGGGACGTGCACTGTGACGATGGATGCTGCAAAGACAGTCACAGCGACATTTACACTTAAGACCTATACAATTACAGCATCAGCAGGCTCTGGTGGTACAATCACACCATCCGGTACAGTTACAGTGAATTACGGGGCAACCCAGGCATTCACGATAACGGCTGATACTGGATACAGTTTGACAGATGTAAAGGTTGATAATGTATCACAGGGCGCTTTAAGCGGGTATACTTTTACAAATGTAACTAATAACCATAGTATAGAAGCAATTTTTGCAATGGATTCAGAAACAGGCTCGGTTGACCTGCCGAGGACCGGGCAGACGATAAGCTATGCAACAGGGGATGATGGATACATACAGGCAGGGATTGAGTGGCCATCGTCAAGGTTTACAAACAATGGAGATGGTACAGTAACAGACAATCTCACAGGGCTTATGTGGCTTAGGGATGGAGGCTGCATCAAAAAGAGCTGGAGCTATGCTTTTAGTGCGATTACAGACTTTAACAACAAGCAAGGGAATTACATCTGTCAGGATTATACAGCCAACTATTCTGACTGGCGGCTTCCTAATGTTAAGGAGCTTGAAAGCCTTATAAATTATGGAGCCTCAAATTCATCAACATGGCTTAATTCTGTTGGCTTTGCAAACGTAAAGTCTTCTACCTACTGGTCATCTACAACAGATAAAGGTTATATCTCTAAGGCATGGTCAGTAATGATGTCTGATGGCATGGAAACATCTAATCGCAAGTCCAATGCATATTATATAGTACCTGTACGTACAGGTACCTCTGGTAATCCTTATGAGTTACAAATGACAGGGCAAACAGCAAGCTATGCCAGCGGTGATGATGGTTACATTCAGGCAGGTAATGACTGGCCGAATCCGAGGTTTACTAATAATGGTGATGGCACAGTGACGGATAATCTTACAGGTCTTATATGGCTTAAAGACGGAGGCTGCATCAAAAAGAGCTGGAGCTATGCAATTAGTGCGATTGCAGACTTCAACATCAATCCGGGAAAGTACATCTGCATAGAATATACAGCCAACTATTCTGACTGGCGGCTTCCTAATATTAAGGAGCTTGAAAGCCTAATCAATTATGAATCTTCAAATTCAGCGACCTTTGCGAATGTAAATCCTTCTTACTACTGGTCCTCCACAACTTATAATCGCAATACTGCATCGGCATGGGTAATAAATATGACAAAAGCCGATAAGCGATACATAAGAAAGAACTATTCTTACTATCTCTGGCCGGTACGTGGTGGGAATATTCAGGGGAATTAATAAATAAGGGGGAGTAATAATTCAGCAATTTAGAAAAAGGAGAAGGGCATTTGACCTTCTCCTTTTTCCTTGATTTTCTTGCAGTAATGACAAATTAATTCACTTTATGGACAGACACTATCTATGCATAGGACAGCAACTCTTATGCCATAATAATAACTCATTGTTTTTAAAATATATTTATAGAGTATTATCCTTTCAAACTTAAAACTGTAAAAAAATCCGGCAAATCTAAACGCTCTATTAATAAAAATGGCATAAACAGGTTTTTTGGCTTTCAAGGTGTCGGAATATTTTACAAAAATAACATTTTCTATAAATCACTATTAAAAATATCCTTTAAATTCATGCAGTTTAAGAAGTAGGATGCAAATTGCTTTTATAATATAAAATCAGTTTTGAAAAATTTAATACTATAGAAGGAGATAAAAATGTTGAAGATTAAGAAAACAGTTTTATTATTGATGGCATCTTTTTTGGCAATTGGAATTTGGTTCACTAATGTAAATGCCCTCACCATCAATTATGGAGAACCAATTATTGTAATTGATGGGAATAATGATTCTGATGTGACAATAAGTTTAGCCAATTTTTCCACAAATCCTTTAGAATATCAATTTGGGTACTACTTAAATGGTTCATCTACTTTTGTACCATTTGCATTAACAAACACATTTCAGGGTGGTAATATTCTTGATATAGCAATTTATGATGGTTCGACATATTATTCTCTCTCTGGAGATCTTAGCAACAATCTCTATAGTGTTCTT
>MHEF01000124.1:5197-7791 GCA_001805125.1 Nitrospirae bacterium RBG_13_39_12 | reverse complement strand
AAAAGTAGAATCCTATAAATTTAAGATATTTAAAAAGGTCAGGAATTTTTAGATTCCTGACCTTTTTTATTGCCCTCTGCCTTTAATCTGTATTTATTTATCAGGTCGTGTAGTGTTGGCCTGCTTATACCAAGCTCCTCGGCTGTTTTGGTAATATTCCATGCATTTCTTATAAGCGCCTTCTGTATTGTCTCAAACTCTGCTTTCTCTCGGACATCCTTCAGGGTAAGAGAAGGCTTATCCTGCTTAAGTTCATCCATGTCTGGCATTTCCAATAATAGGTCCTGAGGTTTTATTATCTGATCATCTGTCATTACCACTGCCCGCTGAATTTTGTTTTCAAGCTCCCTCACATTTCCAGGCCATTCATATGAACCTATTGCATCTATGGCTTCCGGAATAAATCCTCTAATATTTTTTTTGTGAATATAATTAAACTTGTTGAGAAAACTGTTTGCAAGGAGTAAGATGTCATCACCACGCTCTCTGAGTGGTGGAAGTTCTATGCTTATAACACTTATCCTGTAATAAAGATCTTCTCTGAACTTATTTTCTTTTATTGCCTTTTGCAAGTCAGTATTTGTAGCCGCAATTATGCGTGCATCAATCTCTATCTCCTCCCGGCCTCCCACTCTCTGAATTTTTTTATCCTGAAGGAATCTGAGGAGTTTTACCTGAAGGTGTACAGGAAGTTCACCAATTTCATCAAGGAAAAGAGTGCCTCTGTTAGCCTTTTCAATCATGCCTATCCTTTGTGCCTTTGCATCTGTGAAAGCGCCTTTTTCATAGCCGAAAAGTTCTGATTCTATCAGTGTATCCGGAATGCCGCCGCAATTTATAGGGATAAACGGTTCATCCCTTCTCATGCTTCTTTTGTGAATCGCCTTTGCAACAAGCTCTTTTCCGGTACCGCTTTCACCCATAATAAGAACTGTGACTTCTGAAGCCGCTACTTTTTTTATTGTTTCAAAAACCTCCTGCATACCGGGACAATTCCCTATCATGTTTTCAAACCTATTATCTCTATTTATAACTTCTTGTAGTTTTTTATTTTCCTGCTCTATTTGATTGAGATAAAATGCCCTTTTTAAAATCACCTTGAGATCTGACATATCAATTGGTTTTTGATAAAAGTCATATGCCCCCATATTTACAGCCTTAAGAGCGCTTTCCCTTTCATTGTTCCCTGTAATCACAATAACCTTAACATTAGGAGCTTCTCTAAGGATATCCTGAAGGCATGCAAAACCCTCTTCAGTGCCGTCAGGATTGGGTGGAAGACCGAGGTCAAGCGTAACAGCGCCGGGTTTTTCCTTCCTGAGTAAACTCATTGCTGTTTTTCTATCTACAGCAGTCAATATGCGATAGTCCTTAGATAAACCCCATTTCAATTGAGTTACTATATCCTTATTGTCTTCTATAATTAATAGCTTTTCCATTATTTAATGTCTGTCCATAAAGTCAGATTTTTGTCATTCCTGCGGAGGCAGGAATCCAGAACCTATTGAAAACACTGGATTCCGGCTTAAGGACTGCCGGAATGACAGAGAGTATACGTTAGTTTATACACAGATACTATTTTTAATTGACTCGTCAATCGGTAACGGTAACGGTCACGATGCCCGTTTCGTCATGCGGTTATGTTTTTCGTAAAGACACTGCCAATAAATGTTACAGATACAGGCCTCGTAACCGTAACCTTAACCGTATTTTTCAGAATCTAAAGGCAAATATACCATAAAATCAGTGCCTGTTCCTTCACGGCTTTGAACCTTTATGCTTCCGCCATGCGCTTCGATTATGCCCTTGCTCTGATAAAGTCCTATGCCGAGGCCTTTTTCCTTTGTTGTATGAAAAGGCTTAAACAGGTGTTTTTCAATGAATTCTTCGGACATCCCGCAACCGTTGTCGCTCACTGTTATACATGCCACGCTATTATCTGTACTCATCTTAACATTCACTTTCCCGCCGTTTGTCGCCTCAATCGCATTTAAGACGAGGTTTATTATTACCTTCCTAATCTCCTCACTGTCAATACGGCTTATAAGTTGCTCCGGGCATTCTACCTCAACCTTTGTCTTGCCATTTGAAAATGGTTTTACAGTTTCTTTAATCAATGGCACAATATCCAAAGTCTCAATATTTAATTCTGCCTTTTCAGGCATACATGAAAGCTTGGTTATCAAATTTTTCATCCTGTCTACGGTATTTGAAAGGGTTTGAAGCATATCTTTCTGAAACTCAGGGTTATTAATATTATCTGCCGCATTCTCAACTGACATAGAAATTGTAGACGCAAGGTTCTTAAGGTCATGAATGACGAATGAAGATATTCTTCCAACAGCCTCCATCTCACGTGCACTTGCAAGCTCCTCTGCAAGTCTTGCATTCACGATGACGGACGAAGCTTGTCTGGCAAGCGTTTTTAAAAAATCATAATCCTCATAATTATATGTATCACTGCTCAGGGATTTTCCAAGTTCGATAAACCCGATCAGATTACCATTGTTGATAAGAGGCACAACGAGCAAGGCATTGGTCTCATCAAAGAACTCTTTATTTTCTCTAACGATATTGTTGCCTTTTTCCTCT
Source organism: Nitrospirae bacterium RBG_13_39_12 (assembly GCA_001805125.1). Classification (GTDB taxonomy): domain Bacteria; phylum Nitrospirota; class Thermodesulfovibrionia; order Thermodesulfovibrionales; family SM23-35; genus RBG-13-39-12. Next base: position 5,199 of record MHEF01000124.1, on the reverse strand, counting down.
GC
>MHEF01000124.1:4578-5126 GCA_001805125.1 Nitrospirae bacterium RBG_13_39_12 | reverse complement strand
CCGGGGCCGGCGATGCCTGGTAAAATACATTAGATGCGTTATCATGAAGCCATAATGATTTTGTTTTTGATCCCATGGCGGATGCAAAACCCTCGATTACCGTTGAAGAAAGGTCGTCAAAGGATTTTATAGATGAAATTCGTTGAGTGAATTGGATCCACTGCGATCTATAGTCGTACTTGTCTCTATAGAAATTTCTATCTATGTAGACCTTAACTCTTCTTCTTAATGTTTCCGAGAATAGTGCTGAAATGAGCGCTATAGCGCCGATGAAGATTATAATTATTGATAGGTATCTTCCGAAATACTCTCCAAAATATCTCATTCCTGCACCCAGTATTCCGAGAATGAGAAAATATGCTCCTACTACCAAGAGTGTAAATGATTTGTAGAATATCCCCCTCGACACAGATATCTCCTCTTTCGGAAAGGTCTGTCTGAAAATTGAAATCATGATGAGCAGGGAGGAGGCTATCACTGCAGCTCCCCTCACGGGGCTCAGGCCTGTGTCTAAGGAGCGGTAGAGAATGGCGTGACTGTAATAGTAA
>MHEF01000124.1:1891-4563 GCA_001805125.1 Nitrospirae bacterium RBG_13_39_12 | reverse complement strand
ATTCCGCCTGCGCCGATAAGCATATGTTTTATTCGCCACCTTACAGCTCCGGATGACGACCTCAGCGTTCCTTCAAGATTGATCATTGTCAGGACAGCGTAGATTAGAATAGAAAGATAAAAAAAATACCCGGCATCCCCTAAAAATATAATTCTCTCTATTTCTATATCCGGTGAATATAGAAATAGCTCAAAAGGAAGGGATAGAACTAATACGAGAGGAATTACTGATATGAATAAAGCTCCTTTCCAGAAAACGGAAATCTCTTTATAGCCTTTCCTGCCGTATGTAAGGCTGAATAGCAGCCAGATGCCCGGCATGAGCGATTCTGCTATAAGCGATATTTTTTTATAGAGAAACATGTTAGATGGGTCATTGAAGGTCTTGAAGTCTGCAAACTCTATAGCTCCAATCAAAAGCATTCCAAGCAAAAAGGCAATATTCGGAAGTCCCTTTCTGTTTTTTACAAACATAAAGAGCGCAACAGTAGCAGAGGCCAGAATTGAGATGATCGAAATAAAGCTTAAAATATCCATTTCATTGACTTAATCCCTTTAATATCCTCTTGGCCTCGTTTGCTTCCGGAAAATTTGAGGCCAATTTCAGAGCGCCCTCAAGCTCTCTTCTGGCTTCGTTCCTCATGCCCTTCTTGATATAGGTAAGACCAAGATGATATCTGACGGACGGTTCGTTCGGCAAAAGCGATAAAGCCTCCTTAAGGAGCAGAATAGATTTATCATAGTCTCCTCTGAGATAATAAATCCATCCTAACGTATCTGTCACTGCTCCGTCCTTAGGCGCAATTTTCTTGGCTGTCTCTGCAAGTTTAAATGCCTCTTCAAGCATTTGTCTCTTTTCAGCGTACAGATAGGCAAGATTATTTAGTGCGGGTATATAAGAGGGTGAAAAATCAAGAGTTTTCCGGTATCTCTCTATAGCCTTATTTTTATCTCCCATCCGTTCAAAGGCCATGCCCTGATAAAAATACACAGGCGCATAGCGGGGATTCATCGTCTCAGCCCTTCTAAATGCTTCGAGCGCTTTTGCCGTCTTGCCCTGAAGCAAGTAAATATTGCCGGTTCCTATAGGTGAAAGGAAATCGCCGGTACTCAGCTTTTCAGACTTCTCGTAATACATAAGCGCCCTTTCATAGCTCTTCTGTTTAGTCAGCATGTCTGCCATAATATGATATCCAAAACCTTTCTTAGGATATTTTGATATTGCCTGTCGTGCAATACCCTCGGCCCTTATAAAATCTTTTTTCCTTGCATATGCTTCTGCAAGGGCAATTATTGTTTCAGGCTGGTCGCTTCTTATCTTGAGAGACTCATTAAACTCTGCTATGGCTTTTTCGTTTTCTCCTGTTTTTAGATAAAGTGCAGCGAGCCTATTATGGCCGATCGGGGAGTCCGGTGCGATGCGAATTATTTCTTTGTATTCAGCCTCAGCGTCTTTTATATTGTTTTTCTTTATATGGATAGCTGCAAGCTCATTTCTTGCCTCAATAAGTTTTGGTTGCTTTGCCAAAAGTTCTTTTAGGGTATCTATCCCGTGCTTAAAATCATCTTTTCTGACATAAAAGGCAGCAAGGGCCATATAACCAACCGGAGTGTTCGTATATTTTGCTTTTGCAAATCTGTTAAAGGCTTCGGTATCTCTTCCGGCCCTCTCAAGCAGCAAAGCCGACGTAATGATAACTTCTGCATTATTAGGATCGGCCTTCAATGCTGCATCATATTGCTCCAGCGCCTTATCATTCTTTCCCTCTGATACGAAAAGTCTTGCCAGATTCATATATGGCGAAATAAATTTGGGATTCAGGGATTCTGCACGGGTAAAACTATTTATAGCAGCAGAAACATCTTTTTTCCCTATATATGCAAGACCCAGAAGATTATAAATAAAGGCGTCCGTAGGTTTATTCTTCAGCCCTTCATTGCAGACATTAATAGCGTAATCGTATTTATTTTTGCTGATCAGAAAGAGAATGAGCGAAGTCCTTATCTGTATCTGTTCCGGATCTATGCTCACGGCGGTTCTTAATTCTTTTTCTGCAGCCGCGGGTTCCCCTATCATGAGATAATATTTACCTCTCTTCATGTAGGTATCCACGAGCTTTGGGTCGAGTTCCTGTGCCTTTTCCATCTCTTTTAACGCTACATCATATTCTTTTCTAATCATATGTGCGGTTCCGAGGAGATTATAGGCAAAGGCGTTGTTCGGATTCTTCTCGATCGCCTTGTTTATTTCATCCATAGCCTCCTCAGTCCAACCCTTTTTAAGGTTTATAAGCCCGATGACGAGATGGACATCAGATATATCCGGCCTTGCGGCAATGACCTTGGAAAGCTCGGTTCTTGCTTGTTCAAGATCGCCTTTCAGATAATGAGCAAGCCCCAGGAAATAGTGAGCTCCGACAATGGCCGGATTAAACTTTAAGGCAAGCTGCAGATCAGTTATCGCATCATTAAGATGATTATTACCATAAAAAGCAAGCCCCCTTACATAGTATCCTTCAGCCTTCTTTGGATTTTTCGATATAATGTATTTCGCCGTTCTAAGCGCCTCATCATACTTCTTTGACATTACATGCAGGATTCCAATCTCAGTGTTTAAAGCCAATTCCTGGGTTGGGTCGATTTCAATAATATTTCCATAACATCTTATCGCCT
>MHEF01000124.1:1610-1791 GCA_001805125.1 Nitrospirae bacterium RBG_13_39_12 | reverse complement strand
TTTATCCGGCTTTTTCTCCTCAAGGTACAACCTGGCAAGCGTAATATGCGTTGAGGTCTTGTCAGGCGCATTCTGAATTGCCTGATCAAGAAGAGAATGGGCTTTTTCAAAGTCCTTTTTCGCCGTATAAACAGCTCCTAAGACTTCAAGCGCATCAGGATTGCCCGGTTTTTTATCGAGA
>MHEF01000124.1:0-1500 GCA_001805125.1 Nitrospirae bacterium RBG_13_39_12 | reverse complement strand
ATGTTTTTTCAGTGAAGAGGCCGTATCGCCGCAGGATGCAGCAAGGATTGCTGCGAGAAGAAATGCAACGGATAAGGAAAAAATATTATTCAGTGTCTTATTCAAAGATTATCCCCCTTTGCTTTTGCATCTTTTTTTTCACATGCTGTATTTGATTATCGGCAAAATAGGCTTTGTCCGTCATTCCCGCAGTCCTTAAGCGGGAATCCAGCAGTTCATAGTCTCTGGATGCCCGATTAAAGTCCTCGGGCATGACAGACTTTTATAAATACTATTTTGAGACTTTTAATAAATACCTCAAGCTTAAAATAGGCTATATCAATCTAATATAATCTATGTACAAGACTACTTTCTTTTCGGGATTTGATGTAAATATCAACAATCTATAAATATTCTTTAAAGTTAGGTTTCTGGCTATTCCAGAGGTGACAAGAGTATTAAGGGGTATGTTAATCTGATTCATTCCTTGATTTAAGATGAAGCTTTTATTGTACCGGTCTTTATATTCCGGGTAATCCTTTTGATCGTCAATTCTAACAGATATCTGCACATTTTTCTCCTCAGGGTTATAGATGTCAAAACAAAGAGCCTTATAACCTCTCCAATCCTTCTCCTCAAGTTTAGGATCTAATCCCGGATATTCTGATGGAAAGAGTTCCATTTCCAATGATCTTTCTCCATGTGTTGTGTGATCCCTCGAAAGTGAAAATAGCGTATGACATTTCCATTGGATTTGCTCCAATTCTAAATCTGACTCAAAATCAAGAAGTATTCGTTCCCGATTTATTTCATTGGAACAACGCATCAATAAAATTAGAAGTATTATTAGAAAGCTAATCCTTATTAATTTCACCATCCCTTATATTTTTTTAAATTCTGTCCTCATGTATCTTTAAAGTGCAGGACTACTATCTCCGGTTTTCTGAACAGTCGTATGGGAAAATGGCTTGTCCCGATTCCACGGCTTACAAACATTTTTGCTTTACCATTCTTAAAAAATCCCTGACTATATGAAGCATTCTTTTCATATCCAATAATTTTTAAAAACAAGGAAGGCAGCGGTATCTGTCCTCCGTGCGTGTCTCCGGCGAGGATAAATACATTCTGATCTTTATGAAACGAGTTAAACATCAAAGGGTTATGACTGAGAATTATTGCAGGTTCCTGACTTCTCAAAAATTGGAGTCTTGTAAGGGGTAAAGTAGATTCCTCTTCATCCTTTTCTATTCCGCTGATGCAAATTGTCCCCTGAGGAAGATTAACCCTCTCTGATGAGTTTCTTAAGAAATGCACTCGATGGATTCCGGTAAATTCACCGCTTCCTTCCATATGGCAGAAAAGGCAGCTTATTCTGGAACGGCTGTAATCATAATCTCCCAATACACCCCAGATACCGGTTTTTGCCTTTAATTGTGAGAGAAAAATCAGAGCTGATTTATAGTTCCCTTTCCATTTCACATAATCTCCGGTCAGAAAAATGATATCAGGCTGAAGATTATC
>MHEF01000123.1:2727-10863 GCA_001805125.1 Nitrospirae bacterium RBG_13_39_12 | reverse complement strand
TTTATAAATACCGCTTTTTCGTGCAAATTTTAGCTTAAAAACTACTCACTTGTCAAGACTTTTTTATCTCGTTCAACACTATGGGCCATCTGCTGTGCTTAAAAGATACGCATTGTTATTTGTTCCACCGTAAGTAGGATTATTGACTACATACTCAAGTTTGTAAACGATTGCAGGAGAGCCTGACTCATTATAAACCCAACCCCATCCCCCTGTATAGTAAATGCCTGCCCAGGCTGTGCTGTCCATCAGGTCAGATAAATCAACGCCTGCGGTACAATTCACAAATTGAGAAACATTAAAATTATAAGTTGTAAATCCTCTCCCTGTGATGCTCCCAGCCGCTGAACCGTTATATCCTGCTATGCGAATAGTCGAATTCAAATCAAGCATATCCATATTGCCTCCGATAGGAGTAACAAAAAATTTGGTTGTCCATTCGCTGGGCGGAAAGAAACCAAACCTGCTGCTTTCACCTGTTTCCATAACATTAATCACCCCTGTAGGAAAAAATGAAAAATCTTCACCGGTATCATCATTTACAGCCTTATATCCCCATGCTGCACCTGCAAAGATATCCATTACAATAGCCTCGCCTCCAAGTGACCAGCCGTACCCAACATTTACCCTGTTTCCAACAGCATCGGAGTTAGTTACTAACAGATATGCCCTTCGAGCACCTGCTGTACCTATTGCGAAAGAGCCACCATAGTCATCAGGGTCGTTAAAGAGCGCCCATCCCCCGTTATATGCTCCTGATGCATCAAAACTGACAATATCCGGAACCCATGTAGGCATTACAAAAGAGCTGACTGCACAGCCACCAGAATAGTTGGGTAAACCTCCGATAAAGGTATCCTTGTAACTATAAATATATCGCAGGTGTGTGGATTTACTTGTTCCCCCGCCCCTGTTAACAACTGAGACGATTGTTGTAACATAAGGCTGGTTTACAGCTATGACAGGGAAGAGAACGGTATCTGCCTTCGTTGTTGAGAAGGTACCAAAAGTTAATACAAGGCAAAGAAAAATTACTAAACCAGTTCCATTCCATTTCATCTTACACCTCCGAAAGTTATATTATTACAATTGCTTATTAGTGGAAATTCTCTCATAATCTTTAAAATATATCAATAGTTTTTATAGGATTTTTAAAAACCGGGGGAAAAAATTCTCATACGCCTCAACCATCCTTTCAACAGAAAAGTCCAGTGACCTGTGGTAGGCATTATCAGATAATCTTTTCCTGAGATTTTCATCATGAAGGAGTAAAAGTATTTTTTGTACCAGGGTTTCGACATCCTCCATTGGCACTAAAATTCCATTTTCATCATTTCTTATTATCTCCCTTGGGCCGTAAGGACAGTCTGTAGCAATAACTGGGATACCACAGGCCATGGCCTCAACAATAACATTTCCAAACCCCTCTAAAAGGCAAGTATGAATAAACAGATCCGACCTCTTGATAAATTTATACGGATTTTCCTGAAAACCCGGGAAATAAACGTCATCCTTAATATCAAAGGCATAAGCAAGTCTTTCTAATTCCGGCCTATCAGGCCCATCGCCGATAATCATGAGTTTTACTTTTTCTGTTTTTCTTACCATAGAGATTGCCCTTAATAATAAAGGTAAATTCTTTTCATGGGCGAGTCTTCCTGCAGTGGAGATGATAAAATAACCTGATGGTATTGACGTAGCGACAGTCTCCAAAGCTCTTTCTCTCACACGTTCTGCATCTATTCCATTGTTTATGACCTTCACATTTTCGGGCCTGGCTTTATAGTTTTCAATACACTCTCTTTTTGTTCCATCTGATGCTACTACTAACCCGTCAGAATAATGACAAGAAAAATAGAAATTCAGTTTCCAGAACAATCTGTCTATCTTCTTATCCTTGTAAAAGGTATTAATATAGGCGTTTAACGGCCCTCTGGGGCTGGATATTACGATGGTTTTCAGTCTGAAAATCTTCTTCGCTATAGAAAGAAGAGAAGAAGCATAATACATCATCCCGAAGGCAATTTCAGGTGATTCACTTTTTAGCAGCTTGGCTATAATCCTGACATCGCTCCAGAATTTTTTGAGATTACCGATAGTAACCTCTCTAAACCAAATGTCAATCCCCATTTCATCAATGTAAATAATCTTTCCCAGAGACAGTTCTGAAAAATGTTGTGCAACCTTTTTAGATGTAACAAGAGTAATAATGAATTTATCCTTGTTTAAACCTCGCAAGAGATTGAAGGCAGTCCTCTCAGCGCCTCCGAAGGTAAAGGTCGGATGAAGGAATAATATCCTTAATGGTACTTGCCGGTTCATAATAGGTTACAGGAAAAATATCTCATGCATGCTGCCTTTACAGCACATCCGCAAACCCCCTCTTTAACTTTCTGAAGATAAGAATTCCTGAAAGCATTGCAATGACCGTTGTTATGGAGATATAAAATATGTTGCCGATTTCCGGATATTTTCCATAGAGAATTACGTTATGATAACTCTCTATCAGGGAGGTGAAGGGATTTAAATCAATGAATCTCATTAAACTCTTAGGTACGGAGGTCATGGGATATAAAATAGTCGTTAAATAAAAGAGCGCCTGAAAGACTATCCCCAGTATCTGCAGGATATCCCTCAGATAGACAGACAAGGCAGATAGAAACAAAGAAAACCCTATGGTCAACATTATCTGGAGCAAAAGCAAAAACACGAGGGCCGGTATCTGAAACGGCAATATTCCTCCCCTGGAAATAAAAAAAATCAGCAGAAATACAAAAAAACCTATGCCGTGATGTATATAAGAGGACAGGACGGCAGAGATAGGAAAAAGCTCGGACGGATATAAAACTTTCTTGATTATATATCCTTTCTCCACGATGGAAGAGGCGCCCCTTAATATCCCTTCACTAAGTGCAAACCAAGGCAGCAGCCCTGAAAGCAGGAATGCAAGAAAGGGAATTTCACCCGAATCCGTATGTATTCTCATCTTGATAATCTGAGAAAATACAAGCCAGTAGAGCAAGATAAAAAGCAGCGGCTGCATAAAAGTCCAGAAAACGCCGATAGCAGAACCGGCATACCTCTCCTTAATATCCCTCACAAGCAAGGGAGGCAACAGCTTAGAAGTCTTTTTAATCTTCGAAGAAAAACTACTCAGCATGAAGAATATATCACCTTATCTTTTTCATTGATGGCGGAACCTTCCAGATATTTTCTTTTTATGGCAATGGCTTCATCTTCCATTCGACCATTAACTATTTCAGTAGAGTGAAATCCTTTTTTAAGCTTTTTCTTTGTTATCAATTTATTCTGTCTCATATAATTGAGGTCAGGAGTATGATCACATCTCCTGCACAAGTATGATATGCTTCTATTTCCCTTGTTAACAAATCCTCTAAACCTCTTGAACCTGTGCCCATACCAGATTTCTCTTATGCTATCTCTATTCAAATCACCCATTACATTCTCTTCATCAAAGTCATTCCAGCAAGCAAGCACCTTTCCATCCGGTTTTATATATAAAATATAATTGGGATATTCACAAAATGTATTAACAGCCTCACCTGCATAATACTGTTTTATATGCCCTGATCTACTTGTCCATTCTTTAAAAGAGGTCTTATCACAGTGTTCTATCCTACCAGGATACTTCTCGGTACCATACTTAAACCAAACTTCATTCTTGTTAAACGATTTCTCATCGTAAGAATTGATAATCAGTTGGTCGAGTCCGTTTTCCATTAGCGCGTCCAGTCTCTCCTGGTTAAGAAGATCTCCATTAGTTACCAACAGCTGATAACAGCGAGGGAGCACACAACTTATATATCTTGTAAAATCGTATATCCTCTTATCTGTTAATGGCTCGTTTATCTCAAAGAGTGAAACCCTGCCAATAAAATGCATCTCGACAAGCTGGTCTATTATATTAAAGAAAAGCTGTGAAGACATATGTCTTGCAGGTACCTTTCTGATACCAAATAGACAGTAATGGCACGTCCTAGTGCATATAGAATTAGTCTCTATGTTAACCTGTATAAATCGTCTTGGGGGCAATCCCAACTCTAAATATTTTCCGTAATAGGCATTTATTATTGCAGAGGTAATTGAGTTTTTTACTCTATTCATTATATTTTTTATTTTTTCATTCATGAATTATATCTTTTACCTTTATTGGATGCCCCCTTGAAATAGATTCATATATCGCTTTAATAATTATGATATCATTAATTGCCTCCACAATATTTTGTTCCCCTTTGCCTTTATTGCGAACAATATCAACAAAGTCATTCATCTGATTGTATAAAGCAACTTCTTCCGTATCTTTTTTGTAGTATCTTATTTTGCAGATTTTTTTTAGTAATTTGCTTAAAGAGAATTTATTATCACTTTTAACAACATCCCATTCTTTGAAATCTATTGCTACAATTCCGTTCGCACCTTCAAAAATTATATAATCTGATACGGCACTGCACAAAGATGTGGCATGTAAAAATCCCGTTGAACCATCCATCATTTTGAAAACTACAGAGATAGCCTCTTCAACATTCTTGGCGTAACGGGACGGCCCCTCAAATGAAAAGACCGTATCAACATGATACCCCAGTATTCCCATGACAAAATTAATTTTATGAATAGCCTGTGACATCAGTACCCCACCGCCAGAAATACTCCGGTCATCCCGCCACCCCCCATTACAGCAATAATAATCTCTACCCCTCAAATTGCTAAGATTAATAGTAAAATTAATTATGTTTCCTATCTCGTTTCCGTTGACTGACTCTTTGATACGATGATAGGCATTACTGAATTTCAGCTGAGATACCACTCCCACCGAAATATTACGATTTCTCACGACATCCAGGAATTCAAGTGCTTTCTTGACATCAATATCAAGCGGTTTTTCAATAAAGACTGCCTTATAATTTTCCATCAGCCTTAGAGCAATATGTACGTGTGAGGATGGAACGTTAACTACATCCAAAATATCAAGCTCCTTCACTTCTGCTTTGAACCTTGAAAGGTCAGGATAGAATGTCTTAATGCCGAATTTTTTAGCAAGAAGTCTGGATCTTTCCTCATCACTACCAAGAATGGCTACAATTTTAACACCATCTATTTTCATCCATGTCTTAATATGGTTCTCAGCAAAACCACCTGTACCTGCAACGGCAACTGAAAGCATTTTCACCGTAACTTAACCTCTGATATTAGGATTACACAATTTCCCATGAATTTTTGATTCTACAAATATACTTCGTCAATATTTGCTCATCAGTTTCTTCCAAAATAACGTCAAAATTCTGAGAAACCCGCTCATTATATAATATTATCCCATTCTCATCGAATATCCTCACATGAAAATAGTATCCTATACCTGTAAGAGGGACATCATGGAAAACAATCCTTATTTTATTGCTTTTTCTTAGAGCTCCGATACCACTTTTGAAATGAGACCCAGTTACAAATACACCGCGTCCTTCCTTCAACTTAAGAGAGACCATAATGTGATACGGTAAATCCTTTACAGTCTCTGTTTCTACCTCTAAAACTATGTTATCTCCTGTTCTGATAGGATTCGTATTTATGACTTTCAAACTCTTAATAAGAACCGATCCCGCTATCGTGTCAACTGCGATTGTTTGTTCATCCTTCTTTAGTTGATAACTCTCATACTCAGCGACAACCTTGTCGGTATCCCCTATTTGCGTTATCGTGCCATTCTTAAGCCAGATTGTCCGATCACATACCATCCTTATGCTATACGTATCATGCGAACAAAAAAGAATTGTTCTGCCATTATTCTTAAAACTTACAATCTTGTTCAAACTCTTTTTCTGGAAGTGCATATCTCCGACAGCAAGGACTTCATCCAATATAAGAACGTCAGGCTCAAAGGAAGATACAATTGAAAAGGCAAGCCTCATCACCATGCCTGACGAATACGTTTTAATGGGTTTATCAATAAAATCTCCCAATTCTGAAAATTCAACAATCTCATCAAGTTTTGACCTTATGAAATCTCTTCCAAAACTTAAAATATCGCCATAAAAAAATATATTCTCCCTTCCAGTAAATTCGGGGTGTAATCCCACTCCGAGTTCAAGGATAGAAAGGACTCTGCCATTGACTGCAATCTCGCCACTTGTTGGCGTCAATACCCCTGAGATTATCTTTAACAATGTACTTTTACCTGCGCCGTTTTCACCGATGATGCCAACCGTTTCACCTTTCCTAACTGTAAAACTGATATTATCAAGCGCGGCATATAGTTCGCCGGGAGCATCCTTCATCAAAAGGCTCCTCAGTCTATCGAGAGGCTTTGTGTAAATTTTATAAACCTTGCAAAGGTTTTCGACCTTGATTATTTCTTCCATAATCATCCTGCGTTAATTTTATGCTGAATTTATCATAATCCATCTTGACCGGATTTTAAAACGTGATAATTTATTTTTTGAAGATGGGTAGAGGCCATTAGTATCCAATATGAGAGATTGCTTTGCGGAGTTTATCCTGAGCATACCAACGAGATTCTTCACTACGCTCAGAATGACAAGCGAAGGGCTCAGAATGACATAAGTGAAGGACTCGCAATAACAAATTAAGTAATGACACAACTTTCCTGTCATTGCGAGGAGGCCCCGAAAGCTTTCGGGACCGACGTTGCAATCTCGTTCATAAAATCCAGGAAAATCAATGGATTCCTATGGTATTTTGGTCAAGTATAAGTAGAGATATGGAAAGAAACGTGATTTCTTAAAAAACAAGGTAAAACATTTTTCAATAGTTTGCAATGGACGATTCTGACATATAATCAATAAACTGCCTGTACCAGTTTCCATCTATAAAAAGCCATGTCTCGTTTGTAATATTTTCCTTCCTCGGCTGATCAATCTTTCTGCCATCCGGCGCAGTAAGCCCCTTAATCTCATATTCCATCTTTACCCTGACAGTTGCTACATTGCCCTTGATATCCACATCGAGAACCTCTGGATTATAATATTTAATATACTCCGCTTCCTTATCTGCAAAAAATCCCTTTTTGACCCTTGCCCTGAAAAAAGGGTCATAGAAATCGTACATCTCTGCTCTGTTCCCTGATGCCTGTGCCTTCCATATTTCGGTTGCTCTCTCTTTCAGAAGGGCTTCCGTCTGGGTATCTGACAGCTCCCCAGCTGGCCTATTGATTGTTGCACATGCAGCAACTGCTAAAATTACTGATAGAATAACTAAATGTGCCATCCTATTCAAAAGAACTCTTATCCTGATCATCAATCTTTTATCTTTACCTCCTTCGAATAAAGGTCGAGTTCATCACCCCTTACTGAATCATCCTTATGCCTTGGGATTAAAACATATACCTTGTCTTTGTAACCTGTAATAAAGGGATAGAAGTCATTGTATTTACCCGGGTTATCATCAATATTTATGTCTTCAGGGAGCCATGTTTTTCCTCCATCCTTCGAATAGTTCAGATATATGTTACCCCTTATTAAACGATGGTCCTGCCAGACTACAACGATTGTTCCGTCATCTCTCACATACATGTCAGGAAATTTAGCAGATGTATTATCATATTTATTGTGATTTATTTTTACCGGATCAAACCATGTCCGTCCATTATCAGTCGAGCTCAGGAAATAGACAGACGGTTTTCTTATCTGTTCTTCTTTTTCTATATAACTCGAAATAATAGATATATGTCCGTCTTTGCCTTGCTTGATTTCAAGCCTGTTTACATTCATATCCTTTGTCTTTTCAATCAGATGTGTATGCCATTTTCCATTAGTGTCAGCATACGCATACCAGATTCCCCTTGTTCCTGCCCACAGGATAACAGGACCGTCGGAGGTCATGACTGCCTCAAGGGTAAAGGGCGCCCAATCTTCAAGAATCACAATGGGTTGAATCTCAGACCATTGGATTCCGTCATCCGACATCCTCACATAGATCCCTGCATTCATGTCTTCCTTCTTCTTGCCATGGAAGAAAAAGTAAAAATTTTTCTGCCCGATAATCAGATCGTGCAGACTGGATGCATATTCCGGCGTTAAATTCATGTCCTCCTGTCTGAAGGTCTTACCCCCGTCTGATGAAAAATTCATGTATATGTTCGAGGGTCCCTTCCTCTCATCCACC
>MHEF01000123.1:0-2698 GCA_001805125.1 Nitrospirae bacterium RBG_13_39_12 | reverse complement strand
ATCTACATCAACAGGAGGTAGTACATCTTTTGCATTATTGATGACAACCTCTTTGTCAAATTTTAGCGTCTTTTCATCGGCAATGTTAAAATAGAGGAATTTATTCCCGCTGTCCGAGAACTTTGGCCTCCATATTACGGAAGGCTTGCCATCGGGAAACCCTATCCACTTGAAAGTGCCGGCAGTCCCTTCTTTTTGAATCCTGTCAATTACCTTATTATTTTCCAGGATATATAAAGCCTCATCGTTACCATAGTGCAGGATGTAGAGATCCCCTTTTTCATCCACAGTGATCAGGGGCTTGTCACCAGCTTTATTTGGAACAAGATTAACTTTGTCTTCGGCTGCCATCAGGCTTTGGGAAAATACCAGAAGAAAACAGAAACCTACAATAAATGTACGCAAGCTCAAATTCCTCCTCTTGCTATATCTCTATTATACATAAGAAAGGAGCAGGTTTGTAACCCTGCTCCTTTAAAGATTTGCTGATTAAACTGCTTATTTAGCTACTACCAGATCCTGCCATCTCTAATTAATGTAGCGGTGTTGATCATGCTGCCGCCTGCAAATCCAGGTGCTCCGAACTCGAGCTTGAAGACGATGGCATTATAGTCACCAGCGCCTATAGCTATCTCATTTGGAGCATCAATCATTAGTGGGTCTAAAAGGTCGACTGCTGCCCAACCACCCTGTGCATCCCACCACGCACCAAAGCTGCCAGCGGTAAGAGTGTCGAGATCAATACCTGCTACGCATCTTACATGGATGGTGTCACCACCGGTTACACCCTGCTCGTCTCTGTCTGTAACACCCTGAAGACCGTTCCTGTCAATTAAACGGATCCTGGTCCTCTTCTGGGTAAGGTCTGGAACTGTTGACATATCGTTATTGGTAGGAGAGGCAGCGGTATCGATATACAGTGGAGTTACCATGAACCTTGTCTGGAAATCGTCAGGTGGATAAATAGGCACAGCCTGGTTACGAGCGTATCTGTTTACACCAGCATAAGGTACTGCAACAGGAACAATCGGTTCAGACAATAAGTCGCTTGTCATACCAAAAGCTGGTGTTGCACCTGCGCCGATTGGTGAAAATGCATAAGGACCCATCAATGCAGGATCAGCTATTACTGCTCTGTATCCCCATGCTGCTCCGTTGACGACATCAACGAGCATAGCATCACCATCGAGGTTATTATTGCCGGAATGCATATCAAGGTTAGTAACGCCCGCGCAATGATGGGTTACAAGGAGATAACCCCTTCTTGCATCTGCAAAACCGCCTACGGTCGGCAGATCAAAATTCGGTGCACCTGCACCCCAATTATAATTGGTTGCATCGCCAAAGAGTGCGGTTCCGCCGCCTACCTGACCTGATACATCGAATGAAACGATATCAGCCAGGGTTGTTGGTCTCATGAAGTCCCTCTCATCACATGCATCAATGGGTTCAGAACCAGCACCCGCAACAGGCTTTGTGAAATACCTGTAGTGAAGTCTTAAGGTATCTGCGAGGAGCACACACCCTTCGGATACTTCATTACCTGTGTTGATGGTGCTGACAATGGTAGCCAGGTTGCCAGGGTTTGAGTTGATGTAGGGAAAGAGGATGGTATCAGCCATCGAGACGCCTGCACTAAATCCTAAGAGCAAAACACTTATCATTACTGCTAAAATCAGCTTTCTCACTTTTAAAACCTCCTTCTTTTTAAGATTACAAAATTTAAAATACTTTAGCCAAGGGCTAAGGACCAGGAAACCAAGATTTAAAAACCCGACTTTACTTTACCTATCACCTCCTTCACTTTTGCAGTATCTCCGCAATCTTGAGTGCTATCAATGATAGCTTATAACTATGATTTGACTCCTCATCGCAATTAACACCTTTGTTTCGCATAAATTGTAAATAAAGGAGTTACCTTTGTCAAGCTTTTTTTTAAGATAGTTTTCATATCATGCTACTCATGTTATGGTTTATAAGTATAAGCACATTATCCTTTAACTGTCAAGTGGTTTCGAAAGAGCAACGTTCGGACGCTTGAAAGAATAATGCAAAAAGCGCACCAGACTTAATTTCTTTAAAATCCTCAATTTTATGGGATATTTAACAGATTGCTTGTGTATTTAATGCATCATGTAGTGTATTTTTGCTACATCCATGAAAATTATTCTAACCTCTCCAATCCAAAAAATCCCAAAAAAACTTATCAAGGGAGCCTCTTGCAAAAGTTGGCCTTTTGGAGATTGCTTCGTCGCTCCACTCCTCGCAATGACAGTAAACACGCCATTTGTCATTGCAAGCAGAGCGAAGCAATCATGCTTTTTGAGACTTTTGCAAGAGGCTCAAGGGTCTTGAGGAACCTTAACCGATTTATAGCCCTACGCATCTCAGAAATCAATTTCGTTATTTTGTCTGGATTAAACAGGGGCATTTAGAATCTCTCTCAAATATTCTCTTCTGAGATGTTGAAAGTCAAAATATTTTTTATATACCAGTCCTTCAAAGTCGGTTCAATGTGTTTGAGATAATCTCTGATTTTAAGTTGTGATTTGTATTTCTTTATTGCCCGCTTTTTTCTTGTATCCGAGGGTCTCATCATCAGGATGAGGTGCAAGAACAATAATATTTTCACCGGAGGGATGAGAAAGATGATATGGAATAATATCAGACTCTTGAAGCATTAGTAAGAGCAATGCTT
>MHEF01000122.1 GCA_001805125.1 Nitrospirae bacterium RBG_13_39_12 | reverse complement strand
GAACAGATACTAAAACCATCTGTTGAGGAATATACAGAAAAAGATGCTGAAACCATTGCACTAAAAAAAGAGCGTATATAAATACTCATTGCCCACTTGTCGTAAACCTATGTAACTCATTACATAAACTCTTAACAGGATTTCACATCTTTTTAATATAAATTCAATTTTTTCCAATACTTACAGAATGGCATATTATTTGCTTTTAATATCGGCGTCAATGTAATTGATTTATAAAGGATTTTGTTTATTAAATTTTGTAAAAATTATATTAATTGGAACTATTCAGGCAATAATATGAGGTGTAAAAACAGTGAGGTATAAAAAAATGAAAGCAAAAGGTATTCTTGTAACTTGTCTTCTTTTTTCAACATTACTTATCTTATTAATCCCGTCAATAGTCACTCCTCAGGATATGCGGGATTACTGTGCCATGCCTCCTTATGTGACAACTGGCATTAAACCAAATCTCCTTCTCATGATAGACAACTCTGCAAGTATGTTTGACCTCACATATATCGACAAGGGTAAATATACCGGCACCTGTACCGGAGGCGCCGGTTGCTCGGATACAGTCAGTTGTCCTGCAGGGGAGGCCTGTACAAACTTAGACTACACAACAGGGGGAAGAGAACCGTTTTACTGCTATGACCAGACGTATCAGTACGGAAAGCACTATGCAGGGTATTTTAAGGATTGGTTTGTATATTATGAATATGATGATGCAAATGGTTACTTTCATGAGGTAGCTGCACCTGCGTGGGCAAGCTGTAACAAGTATATACTTGGAACTTTATGTGTCGACGGCACTAATCTCGACAACGACAGCACTCCGAAAACAGTCACCAGATTCGTAGCAGAAGGCAATTACCTGAACTGGCTCACTACATCCAAATTTGACGCAGAGAAGTGGATATTAACCGGCGGTAAGTATGATACAGCTACTAATGATTTGCTACAAGAAACAAGAGGATGTGTCGGAAGAAGATTTATTAAAGAACCCATCACAACGCAGTCATTTCAGAATTACCCATGTGCAGACCCAAGCACATGTATAAACCCAAATACAGGCTTAGGACTGACCTTTGCTGTCAAGGGGCCCGACCATCCTTATAGTCAGACATTACTGTCACCCGGCGGCCAGACAAATCTGGAAATATATGCCGGAAATTACATTGAGGCCAACTGTCAGCAAGCGGTAACGGATATCATTAATGGGGAAAACAAGAACACTATAACCAATGATATAGAACTTTGTCTGGATTACGACGCTCATGGACAGTATTGTTCTCTGGATATAACTATAAGCTGTGATGACGATACAGACTGCGCCGGGACCCCGGGGACTTGTTCTATAGTAAATGACGGAGTTTGTACACCGGCGAGCAACGGAGTCTGTAGTGTCACCACTGAAGGGGTCTGTACAGCCAACAACGGGACATGTCCAAGCGGCAAAAAATGCATAGGTGGAAGCAACGCAGGGTTGGCGTGCAATAATATTGGTGACTGCCCTGGCGGCAGTGCTTGTTCAAGGGCATGCAGCGGCGGCGGCAAGGCCGGAGCAGCATGCAATAACGACAATGACTGTTATTATAATTCGTGCACCGCTGGCCTTATTGGAAGCTTGTGTAATGTCAACCCTAGTATCCCTGATAATGATGAGTGCGATATTAAAACATGCACCGCTGGCCTTATTGGAAGCTCGTGTGCAGTCAACCCTGACTGTAATACTAAAGCGTGCACTGCGGGCAATATTGGACCCCCACCCCCATCATGCCTTATCAACACTGACTGTAATTCGGGCTCAGGCACCTGCACTGCGGGCAATGTTGGACCCCCACCCCCATCATGCCTTATCGACACTGACTGCTCTATAGGCTACGCCGGGGTCTGCCAGAGGCCGGTGACGCAACAGATAAAATCTACGTATGGCCAGAGCGTACATGAGTGCATTCAATACTGGGATACCGGCTCTCTTGTCGGGAATAACTGGTACTCAATGATGACAAACCCAAGCGGATGCAACCAGATGTATAAAGAACTCTTTACCTGTAATGGCGGATCAAGGGACGCAAAATTATGCGTCGTACCCGCTGATTGCCCGGGCGGCACGTGCGTCAACGGGCCGCAGGCGATACGGCAGGGGAGTCCGGTGCTGGTGTGTGGTCCGGGATATGTCGGGTATTGCGCCAGTTCAACATGTTCTGGCGGAGTGAATAACGGCAATGCCTGCACAACCCCTGCTAACTGCCCGGGCGGCACATGCTGGCAGAACACCATCTGGAATGCCAGAGAATATACAGATGGCGGAGGGTATACAGCTGTAGAGAATTGTGTCAAGGCAAAATTCGAGGCTTTCTGCGGAGACACACAGGTGCCTCCAGTGACAGACCCTTCTGACGACCCATCCTCCACAGACAACTTTGATAATCTGCCGGCCATTATCGGCGACATGGGTATCGGAGCGCAGCTCGGCGACCCTGTTAAAACACTAACAGTAAATATTCATAATAATGTAGCACCAACTGGATTGATTCAGGAGTTTGACGGTCTTATCTATTTGGGGGCTATGACATTCAACTATTTCGGTTCAAGTACAGAATGTGGTCCTCCTCCTGCAATAATACCCTGCACAAAAATCTGTTCGACGGCCCTGTCAACCTGTATGGTAAACGCTGATTGCCCTATAGGTGACAGCTGTGTCCCTGCATCGAATTTAGACGGCAGTAAGATAATAAGTTATATTAGAGGGAACTGTTCATCAACTACTGCAACATATTGCACCCGTGATACACATTGTCCATCTGGTGAAAAATGCATTTACTCTATAGGAGACCATAGTTCCGGACTTATCAATTCAATTGATAATATTTTTGCAAGCACATGGACACCGTTTTCAGAAGGTTTCTACAATGCAATAGGATATTTTGCGCAAAGGACGGATAAACGCCTGAACCCTGCTGATTTTATAACACAGGCAGAGGATGCTGATTATAAAAATCCTGTGCAATTCAGATGTCAGGAAAATAGCGTTCTTCTGGTAACAGATGGTATGTCTACTGCTGACCTGAACGCAGACGTTGTCAGTGATGTGTCAACTTACAATGACGGCGACGGACAGACTGATAACGCTGCAGCAGCATGCCCTAAATATGCGGGAAGCAGAAATCTCGATGACCTGGCATGGCTTGCTCAGAATAGAAACATCAAGGATTTTACACAAACACCAACAGTATTAGACAGGAAAAGCGAGACTATCATTACTCATGCGGTATTCAGTGGAGTAGCAAGTACTGATCCGGGTGAATGTAATCCTGATACACTTTTGCAGGAGACGGCTAATAATGGAGGTGGAACCTATCAGAGGGCTGAAGACCCGCAAACATTTTATGATGCAATGAGGGCAGCTTTTCTGCAAATAGTGGGAAGGGCATCCTCTGGTGCTGCTGCATCTGTTCTTGCATCTGGAGAAGGAAGCGGCGCAAACCTTGTACAGGCAGTCTTTTATCCAAAGAGGAGATTTTTCAATTCCTTAACTGGCTCGTATGAAGAAATAGATTGGACCGGAAGGCTTTCCAATTTCTGGTACTATGTTGACCCGCGCTTCAGCAATAGTGCCATATATGAAGACAGTGCAAGCTCTACTGTGCTGAATCTTACGAATGATAATCTGGTTAATCTATATTTTGACCCTGATACTGAACGGACAATGGCCAAGCGCTATGTTGATACTAGTGGTGACGGCGTTGCTGACTCGCTGTTGACACCTGATATAGAATTTGAAAAACTGGAGGCGTTGTGGGAAGCCGGCTTGGAACTATGGAAGAGAGATATATCGATTGCAGCCAACAAGAGAAAGATATACTCAACCCTTAATGGAACCAGTCTGCTGGCAGGCAATTTTTCTGCTGACGCCCTGAATGGCGATAGCGATAATGCTGTTTTATTAAGACCATGGCTTGATCTGCAGGCAGTTGATAATAATGGTGATGGTTATCTGGATGGTGATTTAAACAGGGACACTTTTGTTAATGATGATGATGCGCGAATTCTTATCAGATACACTCACGGAGTAGATTTTCCTGCTTACTCATGGTTCAGATCCAGGACTGTACCTATTGATCTGTCCTCCCCTGCAGATGGTGATACGCTTGATGCAGGTGAAGCACAAAAGGTCTGGAAACTCAATGATATTTTGAACTCTACTCCGAAGCTCTCATCATGGATACCATTAAACACTTATCACACTACTTATGATGATTACACATACGGTCAAGGCACTTTAACAGGATATATTAATACTGCTAATTATAAGAGCAGAGGTATGGTGTTCACAGGTGGGAATGACGGAATGCTCCATGCATTCAAGCTCGGGACATTAACTCTGAATTGGGTAGGTCAGGGAATTTATGAGAAGGCTCAACTGACTGGTTCAGACCTGGGGAAAGAGATGTGGGCTTACATCCCTAAGAATGTTTTGCCGTATCTTAAATATATTCCGAATGTAGGATATTGTCATATTTATTCAATTGACCTTACCCCTTATGTCTTTGATGCGAGTATAAATAATCCAGCAGCCTGTGCAGGAAACTACTGGGACTGCGCTAAGGATACAACTAGCTGGAAAACTATTCTAATCGGGGGCATGAGATATGGCGGTGCATGCAGGGACAAAACAGGCGCCTGTAATTCAACAACTGACGGATTACCTGATTGTGTGAAGACACCTGTTACAGGAAATGGGTATTCATCATATTTTGCTCTTGATATAACAGATCAAAATAATCCAACACTACTCTGGGAATTTTCAAGCGAACAGCTTGGTTTTACAACAACAGGTCCGGCAATTGTAAGAATAGGTGATAAAAACAAGAACGGTAAATGGTTCGTTGTCTTTGGCTCAGGGCCAACAGGTCCTATAAGTACAACAGAACAACAGTTCTTAGGCCGCTCTGACCAGAATTTAAAATTCTTTGTGCTTGATCTGAAAACAGGTGCCCAGGCAGCAGGGTCGCCCTTTGATACTGGAATTCAAAATGCATTTGCCGGCTCAATGCTGAACTCAACCTTTGACTCTGACTTAGATTATCAGGATGATGCCATCTATGTTGGATATGTAACGAAAGCTGGTGACGACACATGGACAGATGGTGGTGTTTTAAGGATTCTTACAAAAGAGAGTGCTACCCCATCTGATTGGGTAGGAAGTGGTGTTATAGAAGGCATCGGTCCTGTTACATCATCCATTGTCAAGCTCCAGGACAACAAGAATAATAATCTATGGCTCTTTTTCGGGACAGGAAGATATTATTTTGAACGGGAAGACAATGTAGACGATCCAATAACTCAGAGGAGATTGTTTGGTGTACAAGAGCCGTGCTTTATTACTGCAAATGTAATAGATACAACTTGCACAAGTGATATTTCAGGGGCTTTGGACGATGTAACAAGTGATCCTTCAGCAGATCCTGAAGATATTGATTACGGCTGGTATATTGATCTTGAAGATGATGGTAATTACACTTACTCTGAAGGAGGTGTTTCAGTTGCACGGGACTACCTGACTGAGAGAGTTATTACAGACCCTCTCGCAACGTCATCGGGACTCGTGTTCTTCACGACTTATAAACCATACGATGATGTGTGTCTATACGGAGGCAAGAGTTTTATCTGGGCGCTCAAATACAACACAGGCGGCGCCGGCGGCGCCTTGTTAAAAGGCGTGGCATTACTCCAGGTCTCAACAGGCAGTATTGAACAGCTGGACCTTTCAACCGCTTTTGCGGACACAGCAGAAGGAAAGTGGGGAAGAAGGACAACTGCACTGGAAGGCGTGCCGCCGACAGCACAGGGGTTGTCTCTTCTATCAACACCTCCTCCTGTAAAAAGAACGATTCATATGAGGGAGAGATAAGGTTGAAGCTGAAAAAAAACTTTTCAACAGGACATTATTAAAACGATCATAAGTATGAGGACATTTATTATAAAATCCCTTCTCACCTCCCTTTACCAAAGGGAGGAAATGCACCCCTCTTTGGCAAAGAGGGGAAAGGGGAGATTTTTCAATAATGATGCCACTTATACACTTTTTAGTAATTTAGTGAAGAACCCTGCGGCAGAGACCGCAGGGCGTCCATTATTTGAATGTTTATTTTTTGTGTCATTCCCGCAAGCAAAGCTTTGTCGGGTCGCCTCAGCGACTCGCCGAGGAGAGAATCCTTCCGGAAAGATTCCGGACAAGAGCCGGAATGACAGAAAATTGGAACTGCGGCAGAGACCGCAGGGTGTTATAATTATAAAATGAAGATATTAATGAACGAGGACGGCGTAACTTTAGTCGAGCTAATCGTTGTGGTCTCTGTGATGGTTGCCCTTGTCGTTGGTCTTGCCTTCAGCTTTCAGGGCTGGATGTCCACCAGCAAAATAGAAAGTGAGGTTAAAGATATGTATGCTGACCTTACGAATGTGAGGGCAAGGGCAATGCAGAGAAACAGAATGCATTTTGTGACCTTTACAGCAAGACAGTACACCATATACGAAGATACAAGTCCTGCGCCTGACGGCAACGGGTCACTTGAACCAGGAGCTGATACGCAGGTTCTGCAGAAAAATACAAACCCCTCATCCCCTATTAACGCGACTACTGCAGATCCTTTAAGATTCACTACAAATGGTCTTGCGCTGGATGCAGATTTGCCATCTTCTGATGCGACGTACGGAAATTATGGAACTGTACGGATGACATACACTGATTCTAATCCTGATTACGACTGCATTGTTGTATCAGAGACAAGAACAAATTTGGGGAAATGGAATGGAAGTTGCGTTGCTAAATAAAACATTCAAATCCCCCCTTCCCCCATTTACTAAAGGGGGGTTAGGGGGGATTACAGGTCTGACATTGATTGAGGTAATGATTGCCCTTGTGGTAGCCCTTGTGGTCTTTCTTGCCCTGATGCAGACCGCTCTGGTGGGCATTGATTCCAACACGAGAAATCTCCTGAGAGATGAAGCTGTAATGATAGCAGACCAGAGAATGAGCGAGATGAGAAACAGACCTTTTAGCGATTTGGATTTGAACGGGGCTACTGACCCTGACCCGTTAACTATTCCCACTATAGATGAAGATCAACTTCAAACAGGGGATATAGAAGGGGCTATGAGATTAAGGAAAATAAGGAATATAATTGGTGAACAGCTTAATGTACTTACAGATATTACCATTGACACGCTGGACGCAGATATCAAACAGATAACTGTAAGTGTTTCATGGGTATGGAAGGGTGAGACCTATAACCATACTATTGTAACGATATTAAGGGCATAATGATTAAGCGTGAAGACGGATACAGTCTGGTTGAGCTGATGATAACAATGGTTATCTTTGTGCTTTTTATAGCTTCTGCCACAAGTGTTTTTACCGGACTCCTGACCCAGTTCAAGCAACAGAGCAGGATAGCAGAGACAAGTATTGAGGGACTGGTAGGGCTTGAACTCCTGAGACAGGATATAGAGCACGCAGGATACGGACTGCCGTGGAACGGTCTTATCGCTTATTCGGAGTCAGGTAGTAACCCCTTCAGCCTTAATGACGCGACCGGTTCCGCCCCGTATTTGGCGCCGAGGGCTATTGTAAGCGAGAACAACGCAACGTTTGCCGCTCCAAATAACATCTTCAGTAACTCAGACTATTTAGTAATAAAGTCAGTAAGTGTTGCACGGAATGATGCGA
The DNA here is from genome assembly GCA_001805125.1 of Nitrospirae bacterium RBG_13_39_12. GTDB lineage: Bacteria > Nitrospirota > Thermodesulfovibrionia > Thermodesulfovibrionales > SM23-35 > RBG-13-39-12. The sequence continues at coordinate 12,307 of MHEF01000122.1, read as the reverse complement.
GCAGTAAATCTACAATCCTGAAAGCGCCGGATCCCGCCACATTTCCAGATACATTTAATCCGAGGGTCTGGGGGTCTTCAGGTGAAGATTTAGCGGATACCAACAGGGTAATTGTTATTTCTCCCGGAACCGCTGATGCAAACGCAAGAACCCTGATTACAAGCGGCGCAAATTTCTATACAACTCTTGGATCAATAAAAACAACGCCAGCAGGCTGGGCTCCGGGTGCTGATCTGCCTTCAAACCTTGTATACGGCATTAACACCAGCAGTGCTGACACTCCGAAAAGGCCATTTAACAGGGCTGATTATTCTATCCGAATACCTGCTTCCATGCCGGATAGATGTGCACCGGGCACAGGCATCTTGTATAAAGCTACAATGGACCACGATGCTACTGGAACTTTCAGTTATCTCCCGCTTCTTGATTGCGTGCTTGATTTCCAGGTCGTTTATTGTATTGACATCGACAGTGATGGGGATTGTAGTGTGGGTTTTGCCGGGTCTACTGATCGCTATATGGACGATATAAAGACTGTAGGCTATGTTGCTGAAGATATAAGAAGCAAGGTAAGTGAAGTCAGGGTTTACATCCTCTCCCATGAAGGACAGATAGACCCCAGATTTCAATATGACAATTTTGATGGTAGCTGCGGCACTTGTGTATTAGTCGGTGAAATCGGGCTCGCAGCGCTGGGGCATAACGTTGACCTTTCAACTATAACAAATTACCAGCGTTACCGCTGGAAGTTATACAAAATGGTTGTGAAACCAACAAATCTGGGGTCATAATGAAACTGATGAAACTTTTAAGAAGTGAAAAAGGCATTGCCCTTGCAATGATAGTGATACTGGCAGCTATAGCGCTCATCATCATGGCAGGGCTGATATCCATGATAACAACAGGAACACAGACCTCAGGTATGCAAAAAAGGTACAAAACTGCCTATCAGGCTGCTGTGGGCGGTACGGATGTTTTCTATCAGCTTATTGCTGTAAGAGGGGACCCATATATTCCTGGCCTTAATTATGCTGTTACTGCGTCATCAACATGCCTTGTTGATAAACTTACCAAATCTACAAAGGACTGGAATGCAGCTTGTGATGACTCGACAACTATCATCCCTGGAACTGCAACCACCTATGATATGACTTTAACCATCGGAAACCCGGCATATACAGCCTACGCAAAGATAGTCGACACAGTTGACGGCAACTCCGGCGGAGATCTGGGTCTGATAATGTCAGGCGTCGTATCGTCAGGTTCCGGCGAAATACCTGTAACCAGCATCCCTTACCTTTATACAATAGAGATGGATGCGGAAAATCCGGCTAACCCGTCTGAAAGGGCTAAGCTGTCCATACTCTATGAATATTGATACAGCAAATTATGTATAAACTTTTGTGTTGTATAAGCCTGTTTTTTTTCCTGTCCTGCTCATCAGAAAAGCCTGCTGAAGTGGGTGACAACAAATCTTCAGAACCGGCAGGAAGCGGCGTTTCTGAACTGTCCACGCCGCCTGTTTCTTCAGGCAGTGGGCTCTATCCGCTGCAAATCGCACCTGAAAATGCCTCGCGTAATACAGAATTATATATAATTGCAGTTGGGTTTAAACTCTCTGATGCAAAGATAGACTGGATGGTAAATGAAAAAATAACAACAACCTCCGATCCTTCCCGCTTTACTTCATCAGAGTTAAAGCGCGGTGACAATGTCCAGGTCAGGGTAGCAGTGCAAGGCAAGGAAATTTTTTCCAACAGAATAGAGATTAAAAATGCCCTGCCTGTAATCACAAGGGTCAGAATCCTTCCTGAGGTTTTCAAGCCGGGTGATACTCTGAGCATTGATGCTTCCGGCAGCGATGCGGACGAAGATGAGGTAACCATCTCGTATGAATGGACCAAAAACGGGGAACCCGCAGGAAACAACAGGCAGATAGGCGCACCGGTCAAAAGAGGCGATAAGGTAGACATAAAAATAACTCCTTATGATGGAGAAGCTTACGGCCAGCCGGTTATTTTGCACAGAGAGATATCGAATCTGCCGCCCATGATTATTGAAGACAAAAAGCATAATTTTGATGGAAATCTCTATTCCCAGCAGGTGAACGCTAATGACCCAGACGGAGACCAGCTTACCTATTCTCTAAAAACCGCTCCTTCCGGAATGACTATCGGACCTTCAACCGGATTAATAAAATGGAATGTGCCGCCTGAGTTTGAGGGAAAAACCACCTTTAGTATCTCTGTCAGCGATGGACACGGCGGTGAGGCAACACAGAGTTTTAACCTTGAGATTAAGCCCGGGACAAGGCAGATTAATCCGGGATAATATTTTAATGTACAACTCTCCTTTGCCTGCACAGGGCAAAATCCAAACCAGCTACTAAGGAGTTCATAAGTATAACCACATTCACATGTCAATTTTGTCATTCCGGCTCTTGTCCGGAATCCTTCTTCGTCCCCTCTTGAGAGGGGTGTAGGGGTGCATAGTTTATTTGATTAACAACAACCCCCTAACCCCCTTTACTAAGGGGGAATCAGAAAGATTCCCGACAAGCGGGAATGACAGATGTGGCTTTACTTATGGTCTTATTAGTAACTACTCCTTTGAAATTTACCCGAAAAAACAATAATAAGAAGGCAGTCACATGGGCTGCAAAAGCTTTACCAGCAGTTCCTTTGTAGGCAGTATGCGTTCAGAGCAAACCTGCACGGTTTCAATCAGTGCATTGTAATTACATAAGACAACCATATTCTGCTTTGTAAAGATTTTGCAGCCTTTGTGACTGGCATGAATGATAATCAACTGCATTTTTCGGGTTAACCCGGTTATATCCCTAAAAGCAGCGCAAGGCGGTATGCCAGCATCCCGCTTCCGAACGAGATAAGAAGCATAAAAACGAGTGAGAACAGAAACCATCTCCAGTTCCCCATCTCTTTACGCATAACGACCATCGTTGCCGCACAAGGTATGAAAAGCATCAAAACAACGAGGAATGAAAGAGCTGATGCATGGCTCATCATTTCCGGCAGGACACTTCTCAGTCCAACCTCACCAACTCCATACAATACTCCAAGGGCTGCTATTGAGTTCTCCTTGGCAACAAAGCTCGCCAGAAGGGCAACTATCATCCTCCAGTCCAGACCAATGGGCGCCCCCAATGGCCCGATAAAACGTCCAATATATCCAAGCACACTGTCCTCTATAGTTTCCCCTGGAAAGTTGGATATAATCCACAGCAACACTGAAAAGCCGAGTATAACCGTCCCTGCCAGCCTGACAAAAGCCTTTGTCCTGCTCCATACAACCATTCCAATTGTTCTGAGGTTCGGCCTGTGATATAGTGGAAGTTCCATTATGAAAGGCATTGGTTCCCCTCTCAGAAACACCCTGCTCACAAACATTCCGAAAAGCCCGAGGGCCAATATGTTCACGGCAACAAGGGACCACGAAACAAAAGCCGCTTTCTCCCTGAAAACTGCGGCTGTCACAAAGGTCAGAACCACAAGCCTGCCTGTGCACGGAACAAACGGGGCCAGAAATACCGTTAAGAGCCTTGCCCTCCTCGACTCCACTATCCTCGCCCCCATAACTGCAGGCACATTGCACCCGAACCCAAGAAAAAGAGGAAGGAAGCTCTTCCCGTGAAGACCTATTATGTGCATGAACCTGTCCATCACAAAGGCTGCACGCGCCATGTAGCCGACATCCTCAAGAAACGCCATGGAAGCAAAAAAAATAACAAGTATAGGCAGGAACGTCAGGACAGTTCCCGCACCTCCAATAACCCCTTCTATTATGATTCCGCTGACCCATCCCGGAGTTCCTGAAAGATAGGGCTCGATCCATCTTGCAAAAGAGTTTTCCAGCGCTTCAAGTGCACCCTGTATCGGCGTCCCCAGACCATATGTAAGAAAAAAAATAAAGGCAAGCACTCCCAGAAGGATTGGAATTCCGAACACAGGTCGTGTGAGCGCCTGGTCTAAGCGGTCCGTAACAAGAACCTGTCCTCTCTTATATCTGGAGACAGAGGCACGGATAACAGACTCTATCCATTCATATCTCCCCTTAACAACAGCAAGAAGTGAATCCTCATGTTCACGCAGGAGAACCCCGACGTCTTCCCATCTGTCAGCCGGCAGAACCTTTCCCAGCATTTTTAATACATTTGGATCTCCCTCCATGAGCTTTGTAACTGCCCAGCGGGAAGTATAAGGACGGGGTATATGTTCTTTAACCTTTTCTACCAGCAGATGATAAACGTTTATGTGATCCCTTGATACTTCGGGAAGCGAGGGTTTATATTCATCAAGATTTCCCTTTGCAATGGAAACCACCTGTGATACAAGTTCCTTTAATCCCTTGTTCTTTGTAGCAATTATCGGGACGACAGGTATTCCAAGGGATGCCTTGAGGGAATCAAAATCTATCTGAATGCCATGCTCATCCGCAACATCCATCATATTAAGGGCAATCACGATTGGAGGTCCCAGAAGGAGCAGTTCTGACAGTAAATAAAGGCTTCTTTCAAGAGCAGATGCGCCGGCTATAAGAACAACGACATCTGGTTTCTTTTTTATTATAAAGTCCCTCGCAACCCTCTCTTCCTCAGAGAAAGCTGTCAGGCTGTATGTTCCGGGGAGGTCGATTATCCTCATATCCACCTCTTCCGAGACATAGACACCTTCTTTTTTTGCTACTGTCTTTCCCGGCCAGTTGCCAACATGCTGGGACAATCCAGTGAGAAGATTGAATACGGTAGATTTTCCGACGTTTGGCTGTCCGGCAAGAGCAATGAGAAACTTTTTAGCAGACTTCATCCGGCTTTGACTCTTTCATCCAGCTCTGCATCGGCTCTTAACAACATTATCTTGGATGCCTGTCCTTTTCCGATTGCAATCCTTGTTTCATTGGCCTGAACCACTACCGGGCCCCCGCTGTTTCTGAGAATCCTTATCCTTATACCTGAGGCAACTCCCATCGCAGCAAGTCTGCTTGTTATGCCTCGTCCTCCTGATATGGAATAAACAACTCCCTCCTCTCCTTCTTTAAACGATGTCAGAGGGAACAAATCCTTAACCATTACACAAGTTCCTCCTTTGCCTATTTTTGAAAATGAACTTCTCTTTCGTATTTAAGTTGAAAACACACTGGATCCCCGGGTCAAGCCCGAGGATGACATTCTTGAGTGATTGTTTTTGTTCGTCATTCCCGCAGTTCTTAAGCGGGAATCCAGTAAGTCTTATGACTCTTTCAACTTTTTTACGAATAAACCAAATGAACTTTAGTTCAAATTACAAAACGTACCCGATATTCTCAGTCTTCCAGCATCAACTGTTATCACTCTTCTGCATTTATGGTGTCTTTTCCCCTTCTCTATTACCTTTATTCTTTTGGCATTTTTTGCAATATCCCCTTATTTCAAGAGTATGGCTTACTCCCTGAAAATTCAGACTCCCACAGAGTTCTTCCTGAAGTTTTTCAAGGTCTCCTGAATAAAACTCTATGATTCCTCCGCACGAAACGCAGAGCATGTGGTCATGGTGCTTCTGACCAAAGGTATGTTCATAAACAGCGCCCTGTTCTGTATTCATAACCTTTTCTATAAGTCCGCACTCACTGAGAATGTTCAATGTCCTGTATACCGATGCCCTCGATACCTTCATACCCGTTTCCTTTATCTTCAGATAAAGTGTCTCAGGGTTAAAATGACCGTCATATGAAAAGGCTTTCTCAAAGATAGCTGACCTTTCTTTCGTAAATTTTTGTCCTCTTTCCCTGAGGAACTTTTCAAATATTTCTTTTTCCATAATTGAGACTGATTCTCAGTCTCAATTTTAATCTATCCTACCTGAATAAATCAATAGGATGCTGTAATTATTTAAAAATTAAGGATTTTTTGAGCATATACCTTGGCATTCCTGCTGAAGCAGTCCCGAAAGCTTTCGGGACAGAACCTATTGAAAATACTGGATTCCCGTTTTCACGGGAATGACAAATAAATGCAACTAAGGTAATTTATGGACATACACTAATGTTTCTTTCAACTTTTTTTTTTGCAAAAGAACCTGATATTTCAAAGATAGTTCATGCTGTTGCCCTAACATTGAATATTTTCGTCTCTTTCGTATTTAAATTGAAAATACACTGGATCCCCGGGTCAAGCCCGAGGATGACATTCTTGAGTGATTGTTTTTGTTCGTCATTCCCGCAGTTCTTAAGCGGGAATCCAGTAAGTCTTATGACTCTTTCAACTTTTTTACGAATAAACCAAATGAACTTTAGTTCAAATTACAAAACGTACCCGATATTCTCAGTCTTCCAGCATCAACTGTTATCACTCTTCTGCATTTATGGTGTCTTTTCCCCTTCTCTATTACCTTTATTCTTTTGGCATTTTTTGCAATATCCCCTTATTTCAAGAGTATGGCTTACTCCCTGAAAATTCAGACTCCCACAGAGTTCTTCCTGAAGTTTTTCAAGGTCTCCTGAATAAAACTCTATGATTCCTCCGCACGAAACGCAGAGCATGTGGTCATGGTGCTTCTGACCAAAGGTATGTTCATAAACAGCGCCCTGTTCTGTATTCATAACCTTTTCTATAAGTCCGCACTCACTGAGAATGTTCAATGTCCTGTATACCGATGCCCTCGATACCTTCATACCCGTTTCCTTTATCTTCAGATAAAGTGTCTCAGGGTTAAAATGACCGTCATATGAAAAGGCTTTCTCAAAGATAGCTGACCTTTCTTTCGTAAATTTTTGTCCTCTTTCCCTGAGGAACTTTTCAAATATTTCTTTTTCCATAATTGAGACTGATTCTCAGTCTCAATTTTAATCTATCCTACCTGAATAAATCAATAGGATGCTGTAATTATTTAAAAATTAAGGATTTTTTGAGCATATACCTTGGCATTCCTGCTGAAGCAGTCCCGAAAGCTTTCGGGACAGAACCTATTGAAAATACTGGATTCCCGTTTTCACGGGAATGACAAATAAATGCAACTAAGGTAATTTATGGACATACACTAATGTTTCTTTCAACTTTTTTTTTTGCAAAAGAACCTGATATTTCAAAGATAGTTCATGCTGTTGCCCTAACATTGAATATTTTCGTCTCTTTCGTATTTAAATTGAAAATACACTGGATCCCCGGGTCAAGCCCGAGGATGACATTCTTGAGTGATTGTTTTTGTTCGTCATTCCCGCAGTTCTTAAGCGGGAATCCAGTAAGTCTTATGACTCTTTCAACTTTTTTACAAATGAACCAGATTTTCTACCATATACATTAAAAGAGATATTCGTTTTACATTTTTTTTTGATTTATGCTATGGTTTATAGTTTGAAGGCTAACATATTAAGATGTGCATAATAGTATTGACTTCAGTTAGTGTGTCATTCCCGCTTGTCGGGTCGCCTCAGCGACTCGCCGAGGAGAGAATCCTTCCGACTTGTTCGGAATCGTGCGAAGAAAGATGCTGGACAAGCCAGCATGACAAAGCAAATGCACTCAATTTTATGTCCACACTATTATGAGAATCTTAATAATTGCAAATTTTGTATTTTTTACAACTAATTATAAGTCAGGACGGTAATATTTATGATTAAAAAAATTGTATTAGCTTATTCCGGAGGTCTTGATACATCTGTAGCAATAAAATGGCTGAAGGAAAAATATAAAACAGAGATAATTGCCTTCTGTGCAGACCTGGGGCAAGGCGAAAATCTCAAATTAATAAAAGAGAAGGCATTAAAGACAGGAGCATCAAAGGTTTATATGGAGGACATGAAAGAAGAGTTTGCAAGAGACTATGTATTTCCTATGCTAAGGGCAAACGCAGTTTATGAGGGTTCATATCTGCTCGGCACATCAATTGCCAGACCTCTTATTGCAAAAAAACAGATCGAGATTGCAGAAAAAGAGAATGCCGAAGCTGTTGCTCATGGAGCTACAGGCAAAGGGAATGACCAGGTCAGATTTGAACTTACTTACTATGCACTCAGGCCCGATGTGAAGGTTATTGCGCCATGGAGGGAATGGCAATTTAATTCAAGACGGTCATTGATCGACTATGCCAGGAGGAATGGTATCCCTGTTTCAGCAACCAGAGAAAAACTATACAGCATTGACAGGAACCTGTTTCACATCAGCTATGAAGGCGGGATCCTCGAAGACCCGTGGAAAGAACCGCCTTCTGACATGTACACAATGATTGCACCTCCTGAAAAAGCGCCTGATAAACCTGTATATATTGAAATATCATATAAAAAGGGCAACCCGGTCGCTCTTAACAATAAGCTTATGTCACCTGCTGCTATTTTAGAAAGGTTGAATTCCATTGCAGGCAAGAATGGTATCGGAAGGGTTGATATAGTAGAAAACAGGTATGTAGGGATTAAATCAAGGGGTGTTTACGAAACACCCGGAGGCACAGTGCTTCACCTGGCTCATAGAGCGCTGGAGTCAATAATACTTGACAGAGAGATAATGCACCTCAGAGACTCTCTTATTACACGCTACTCAGAGCTTATATATTATGGATACTGGTTTTCTCCCGAGAGGTTCGCTCTTCAGAATCTCATAGACGATATACAGAAGGATGTTACAGGCACTGTCAGGGTCAAGCTATACAAGGGAAACTGCTATATTGCTGGCAGGAAATCTCCTAATTCACTTTATCACCATGAACTTGCAACATTCGATAAAGAAGATATATATAATCAGAAGGATGCAGAAGGTTTTATCAAGCTCAATGCCCTAAGGTTAAGGTTAAAACACCTTCTGAAATAATGTCTGACCTCAGATATAGTATTGCGTTAACAATGCTGCCGGAAATAGGGCCTATTGGTGCAAGGAAATTGCTCTCGGTTTTCGGAACTCCCGAAAAGATATTTAATTCAGAGGTTGATGCCTTAATTGCTGTAGATGGAATAGGTATAAACAGGGCGAAAAACATTAAGGAATTTTCGTCATGGAATGAAATCGAAAACAAAATAAAGTCTCTGGAGAAAAATTGTATAAAGGCTGTTGGTTTTGATGAATCCTTATACCCGGAATTGCTCAGGGAAACAGGGGATGCACCTGTTGTACTTTATATCAAGGGTGATATCCACCCTCAAGACAGATACTCAATCGCTATTGTAGGTTCACGCAAACCGACTCATTACGGTACATCGGTTGCAGAAAATATTTCGGAGGAACTTGCATCAATGGGATTTACGATTGTAAGCGGCATGGCAAGGGGCATCGATGCCCTTTCACACAAAGGGGCGCTGAGGGCCGGTTGCAGGACACTAGCAGTGCTTGGTTCAGGACTTGATGTACCCTATCCGCCTGAAAACAAAGGACTTATGGATAAAATTTCAAATTCTGGATGCGTAATCAGCGAGTTTCCTCCCGGGACTCCCCCTGATAAAGAAAACTTCCCCAGGAGAAACAGGTTAATAAGCGGCCTTTCACTTGGTACACTCGTCATAGAGGCTACATCTGACAGCGGGTCATTGATTACTGCAAAATATGCTCTTGAGCAGGGCAGAGAGGTCTTTGCAGTCCCTGGAAATATCACTTCTCCAACTTCAGAAGGCACGAATGAACTGATTAAGAAAGGCGCCATATTGACACGAAAAGCTGAAGATATTGTCCGGGAACTCGCACCGGTTTTGAAAGGATTTATAAGATCCAGGGATAAGCCTAAAATAGAAGTTACTGAAGAAGAAGGACGTCTATGCAACCTGCTTTCCGGCGAGCCGAAGCAGATAGACATCATTTCCCGGGAAAGCAATTTACCAACGTCAAAAGTACTCGGAATACTTCTTGGATTAGAATTAAAAGGCGCTGTAAAACAAACAACAGGAAAGAGGTTCTATTTGGCATGAAAAATCTTGTAATAGTCGAATCACCTGCGAAAGCAAAGACAATACATAAAATACTCGGTAAAGACTTTACTGTTAAGGCCTCTATTGGTCACGTAAAAGATCTGCCTGCGAAGGATCTCGGTGTAGATATTGAAAACAAATTCACTCCCCACTATGTCGTGATCCCTGGTAAAGAAAAAATTATCAGAGAACTCAAGAAAGCATCAAAAGAAGCTGATAAGGTATATCTTGCCCCTGATCCTGACAGAGAGGGCGAGGCAATTGCATGGCATATTGCTTATGAAATCTCAGACAAAAAATCAAAAAGCTCAAACGAGAAAATATACAGGATAATTTTTAATGAAATAACCGAGCGTGCCGTGAGAGAAGCGATAAAAAATCCTGAAAAAATAGATATGAACAAGGTTGATGCACAGCAGGCCAGAAGAATACTTGACAGGCTTGTCGGTTACGGACTCAGCCCCCTTTTATGGAGGAAAGTGCGGAGGGGTCTTAGTGCAGGCAGGGTGCAGTCTGTCGCGGTAAGGCTGATTGTAGACAGAGAACGTGAGATAGAGGAATTTAAATCAGAAGAATACTGGAGTATAAATGCAGAATTTGAAGGCTCTTTACCCCCCAGCATCTGGGCAAGACTTTACAGAATAAATGAACAGTCAACAACGGATAACAGATTCCTTATCCCGAACGGGGAAGCTGCAAGCACAATAGTTGACGACCTGAAGGGAAAAGAATTTGTTCTTGACAAGATTGAGCGCAAGCAAAGAAAAAGGATGCCTTTCCCGCCCTTTATAACAAGTACTTTGCAACAGGAAGCAGCAAGAAAACTCAGATACCCTGCAAAAAAGACTATGATAATTGCGCAGCAGCTATATGAAGGGATAGAACTTGGTGAAGAAGGTGCGGTGGGACTTATTACATATATGAGGACAGACTCACACAGGGTAGCACGGGAGGCGCAGGATTGGGCCAGGAAGTTTATCGAGGAAGCTTACGGGAAAAAATATGTTCCGGAAAAACCCCCTTTTTATAAGAGTAAGGCCTCTGCCCAGGAAGCACACGAGGCAATAAGGCCGACATATTCTGATAAAAAACCTGAAACGGTAAAACAATTCCTTACAAAAGAGCAGTTCTCGCTTTACTCTCTTATATGGAACCGTTTTGTATCAAGCCAGATGGCTCCTGCACAGCTTGAACAAACGACTCTTATTATAACCCCTCTTTATCCCCCGGAATCAAAAGGGGGTTACGAATTCAGGGCTTCAGGAACTGTAGTACGTTTCGATGGTTTCATGGCTTTATATACAGAAAGCAAGGATGAGATAGAAGATGAAAATGGACTGACATTACCTGCATTAAAAGAAAATGAAAGATTAAACCTCCTAAATTTACAGCCAAAGCAGCATTTTACACAGCCTCCCCCGCGTTATTCCGAGGCCACACTTGTTAAAGCGCTGGAAGAAAAAGGGATAGGCAGGCCAAGCACCTATGCAGCAATACTTTCAACCATACAGGACAGGAAATATGTACAAAAAACTGATGCCAAGTTCTCACCCACAGAACTTGGCACTGTTGTAAACGACTATCTCGTTGAAAGATTTTCCGAACTTATAGATGTTAATTTTACCGCCAAACTGGAAGACGAGCTTGACCATATTGAAGACGGAAAGTTGAAGTGGTTAAAAGTCATAAATGATTTTTATAAGCCATTCAAAAGCGTCCTCGAAGATGCTATAAAAACCACAGGCAAGGTAAAACCAAAGGATATACCTACAGAAACAGTTTGCGAGAAGTGCGGCAAACCCATGGTCATCAGGTGGGGAAGACACGGAAGGTTCTTGGCATGTTCAGGTTTTCCAAAATGTAAAAATACAAAACCCCTTCAAACAGAAGGTGCTGAGCAGAACACACAGGGCACAGAACAAATTTCCCAGCAGACAGAAGAGAAATGCGAGAAGTGCGGTTCACCGATGGTAGTAAAAGCCGGAAGATTCGGAAAATTCCTGGCATGTTCAAAGTATCCGGAATGTAAAAATACAAAATCCATATCCACAGGGATAAAGTGTCCCAAAGATGGCGGGGATATTGTGGAGCGACGCTCTAAAAAAGGAAAACCTTTCTGGAGCTGCAGCAACTATCCCAAATGCAAATTTGCCACATGGTATAAACCTGTTCCCAATAAATGTCCAAAGTGCAATGCTGATTTCCTTTTCGAAAAACGTGATAAATCAGGGAACATAACACTCTTCTGCCATAACAAGGAATGCGGATATAAAAAAGTTGAAACAGGACCGCCATCGGAAGATACACCTGAAGGGACTGCTTAAAATCCTGAATTAGAAATCCTGAAAACTAAACAATATCGGGATAATACTAAATATCGGGGCCTGAAATAGCGAAAAAACTCCATACTATCAAGAAGATAACATAA
>MHEF01000121.1:47246-62516 GCA_001805125.1 Nitrospirae bacterium RBG_13_39_12 | reverse complement strand
GTCTATGTTCACTGTGGAAAAACTCAAGCCTTCGGCTTCCTGTGGTAAGAACATAAGGAAATTTCTCTGCCAATTCTGGAGATCCTAAGGGGCTTTCTGAAGGCTCTTTGTATGTAGGCAAGGGGTCGTAGCCCATCCTTTCAAGCGTCTTACAATATAATTCAACCTTTTTAGAGGGGGTATGGAAACCATCCTTTTCATATTTTTTATACTGATGAGGAGGGTATACAAACCCTTCTCTTTTAAGATCTTGAAAGGTTATGCCCAAAGGGCGTAATTGATAATTCATAATATCTGTGAGACCCTCTTCCGAGCCTGTTAAGTTTAACCTTTTGGAAAGCTCGTCCATCATCCATTCGTCTTGACGACATTGACCTATTTGGATTACTTTCTGTTGAGCCATCACGACATTTCCAGCCATAAGAGGATAGGCGACCACCTGTTCAACCTCTGGCCAAAAAGCTGCCGGGAGGATATAATCGGCAAGGGCAGCAGTGGGTGTCATGAAAAGTTCTGATACAACCAAAAGGTCTATTTTTTTTAGAGAATGATAGACCTCCTTGGCATTGGCCACAGTCATTAAAGGATTACTCCCGAAGATCAATAAAGCCCTGATTTGATAAGGTTCGCCTGTCCTCATGGCTTTAAATAAGGTTGGGATATGGGCAGATGGCATCCATGCCCTCCACCCTCCCAAAAGCTTATAAATCTCTGCACCAAGGCGTTTTTTCAGCATTTCCCGAGGAAATTTCTCCTTGAGCGTTGGATAAGTCCTAAGGACATTCATACCCAAAATATCGCCACCAGGAATGTCTATATTACCTGTTAATGCCCTGAGAAGGGCTATTGCCCTAACGGTCTGCAAAGAGTTCGTATTCTGTTCAATAGCGACTCCCCAATCTATGATGGCTGGTTTATGGGTGGCGTATATTCTCGTCGCCTTAACAATATCCTCAGCAGGTATCCAGGTAATCTCCTCTGCCCATTCCGGCGTAAGAGGGGCTACATGCTCCTTTAATTTCTCAAACCCAATCGTCCATCTCCTTACAAATTCCTTATCAAAAATTTCCTCTTTGATTAATACGTGAATCATAGCCAGTGCTAAAGCTGCATCTGTCCCAGGTCTTATAGGTAGCCATAAAGCACACTTCTTACCTGTTTCTGAACATCTTGGGTCAATCGCAATCCCGTGAGCTCCTTGTTTTAAAGCTTTTCTTACAGCAATAGAGAGCTCGCCATCTGGGCCTGTCACGAGAGGGTTATGCCCCCAAAAAACGATACATTTGGGTGGAACTTGGCTATAATAATCTCCGACAACAAAATCCCCATAGGTGAGATGACATGCCGTTATTCGAGGGATAAAACATTGAGCTAACCCAGGCTCATACCAATTTGGGGTGCCCAAGGCATTCGCAAATCTGACCACATGGAGATAGTGGTGGCGTCCTGTCCCCTGTCCTATTGCTATAGTTTCTGGACCAGACTCTTTGCGAATGAAATCTAATTTATTAGCAATTTCATCGAGCACCTCATTCCATGAGACACTCTCCCATTCAAAATTATCTTTTGATCCTTTCCTTCTTAGAGGCTCCGTAAGGCGAGAAGGATGATAGGTTATCTCAGGGGTGGCCATCCCCTTGATACACATCCATCCTTTATTTAAAGGTGATTCAGGATCTCCCTTTACCTTTATTAGCCGACCATTTCTGACATGGAGAATAGCTCCGCACCCCCCATGACATATTCTGCAGACGCTTTTGAATATCTGATCGTTATGATGATTCATTGAATTATCTTATTCTCCATGATATGATCCCCCATATGATTCCGAGACCTAATGAGAATGACCTGAGAGAGACAAAGAAAGGGGAAAATATACCAACGGATAGCCCCTTCTTGAGGGCGAAAAGTGTTAATGGAAGTACTGAAAGAACGAACCCTACCATACTAAAAATCAAGGGATAAAATATTAGATATGGCAGCAGCCACATAAGGGGAAAACCTATTAAGAAAAGGAATAAAAATAGTATCTGCATCTTTAAAGTCTGAGGAGTGTAGGTATCCTTCAGCATTTTGTTGGGATATCTTTTATAGACGACCATTCTCCAGTAACCTCTCCAGAATTTAAGCCTTGCATATCCCTTTATGGAATCAGGATGATTAAGGTGATAGACGATAGCATTGGGGTTGAAAACCATCTTGTGGCCTGCTTGGGACATCTTATAGGAGAGTTCTGTATCTTCATTATTGGCTACTGGAAAAGAGGGGTCAAACCCACCAAAGGAAAGGAATATTGATTTTCTATACCCCGCAGAATAGGTGTCAACCATATCGATCGATTCAGCCTTTTTCAACATCTCAAATCTTTCTTCAAATTCAATCTGTGCAAACCTCGCTATTAAGGCTTTCTGATTTGTTTTATAGGCGCCTTTAACGGCCATAACCTTAGGGTCATCAAAGGGTCTTACCATCTCCTCTATCCAGTTATTCTCTGGTACACAATCCGAATCTGTAAAAAGGATGATCTCTCCTTTTGCCTCTTGGGCACCCTTATTTCTGGCTGTGGCAGGTCCCTGATTTTTCTGCCAGAAATAGTGAATTGAAAACTGCTTTACTATTTCAGATGTTCTGTCAGTAGAACCATCATCAACGACAATGACCTCATAATCTTTTTTGTCTATGGACTGCCTGGTCAGTGCCTCCAGGCACATCTCTATGGTATTCATTGCGTTATAGGCTGGAACGATAACGGAATACTTCACCATACGCTCACAAAAAAAATCTAAAGTACTATTTCTCGGAGCCTATTCCTCAATCTTTTTCTTTTTGGATATCAGACCCTTTGAGGAGATATTGAATAAATGTTCTTGCGGATTTAAGGTTTCTCTTCATTTCCTGCGGATTTTTGACCGACTGTTTCGCCTTGTAAAATAGATAATTTGGTCTTAAATAGAATGTCCTTCTTGCGTCATCACAGAACTTCACAAGTTCCTCAGAAGAAAGCTTCTCTGTTCTTATCACTGTATTATGAAGCCCCCTGGGTGTTAGCCACTTTGAAAAATCGTCGGTGGCAATCAGTTTTCTTTCTTTATACCAGTCATAGGCCTCTGTTCCAGGGTAGACCATGACAGGATAGAACTGAACAGTATCAGGCTTAAGCCTTTTTGCAAGTTTAAGGGTTTCTTCCAAAGTCTCCTTAGTCTCTCCTGGGAGACCAGCCATGAAGCATCCATGGATGAGAAGACCTGCTTTTTTTGCATCCCCCATAAATTTAAACATCTCTTCGAGCCTGATAGCTTTTTTCATATTGTCGAGGATGAGCTGGCTCCCGCTTTCAAAACCTACACAAAGGGAACGACAACCTGCGGCCTTCATCTTCTGCATGGCTTCAATATCAAGCCCTACTCTTGCATTGGCTGTCCAGGATACCTTTATTCCTTTTTTTATAATTGCCTCTGACAACTGAATACATCTCTGCTTATTTACCGTGAGGGTGTCATCCTCGAAAAAGATTGCCTTTGCCTGTGGAAAGTTCTCCACAATATACTCCATCTCCGCAACGACATTCTCTATGCTTCTTAAACGAGATCTCCTACCCATAAGTGTTTGGGGATAAACACAGAAGGTACACCTGAAAGGGCAACCTCTGCTGGTTGTGATGGTCACCATCGGATAGAGGGCATTTGGATTGAAATAGTTCTCTATCTTTAGGAACCTTTTGTAGATGGTGCTGACGAACGGGATCTGATCAAGGTCCTCAATAAATGGTCTCTTTTCATTAAATATGATTTTTCTAGAATTTCGATAGCAGATCCCTTTTACAGTTCCTAAGTTCCCTTTTTTGTTGACAACCTCTGCCGTTTCAATTACCGTATAATCATATTCCCCAATAGCAACAGCATCCACAGCATCGCTGAGTTGAAGAGACTCCTCTGGCAACGCAGAGACATGTGTTCCGACAAGAAGTATAAAGACTTCTGGCAATAACTCCTTGAGCCTTTCACAGACTTTTACGTCGTTGTAGATACTGGGTGTGCTGGTATCAACCACAACCAGTCGAGGTGAGAAATCCCTCATTCTGTTGATCACATATTCCAGATCATAGCCATCAGCAGGAGCATCGATGAGGTCGATTTCATATCCATATTTATTGGTTAAGGCAGCGGCATAGGAGAGCCACATGGGGAAGTAAAGGGTGCCACTCTTTGTAACCGCTGGGCTCCTTTGAGAACGAGAAAAATTTTTTAAAAATGGTGGATTCAAAAATAATATCTTCATTTCATTATTGAAGAGTTCATTTTCCGCAAAAGCTTTATGCTAATTTTCTAACCATAGAATCGTACTGTCTTAATTGTTCGTTCACGAAACCAAGCTCTCCCTCAAAATCGATAGCCTTCTCCGGACAAATCATGAAACAATATAAGCATTCTATACACCTCTCTCTGTTGCTTTCTAAGTTGTCGGGGGGGGCTATCCCGACGGGGCAGTAATCATTACACTTGTTACATCCCGAACAGCGCTCCCTATTGATAGAGATCCTGCCAAATCTCATCTCATCCTCTATAAACACATCCTGTCTTAAACCTGTAGCATAGAGTATCTTGCCTGCAATCTTTGTTGAGCAGAGATAATTAAAAAACCTTGTGTTCCGAATAGCAAGGAAATATTTCTGACGCTCTGGATGATGGATAAAATTTGCTATAGGACCTGCCTTTGGCGGTATGAATTCTCTTTCATATTCTTTTATATCAAGGGAATTGACAAAGTCATGGTGTTTTGAATTTAGCCTTCCTAATTCCTCACCAGCCTTTAATGTAGTAACCTTTTTATAATCAAATTTTGCAACCCTTGCACAGAACAGGTCTATAAGATAGGGATCAGTTCCTGCAATGATTAGCCCCAGTTTTACCGGCGTCCCTCTTGTTGGGCCAAGCCCTTCCATTGCTATCAGGCCGTCAACGATATGTAGATGGGGTTTTATATATTCATTTATATGAAGTATATTTCTTGCAAGGCTTTTATGGGTCTTCTTCTTATTCTCCTGCCCGATAAGGCACCCCATGAGGTTCTTGAGGCACACGCTCATCCCTGCCTCAAAATGGGTTTTAAACTTCGGGACATTAATCATAAAGTCAGCATCAGTAACATCTTTTGATATAGAAGCCTTTATTCCATTCTTAAATTCTATCTGATATGGCTCCGAGTAATTTAAATCGATGGTCTTGATGCCATAATATCTTGCCAGTTCATCAACCTTTAATCTGGAGATTACACTTATATTATGTCTGTAGTAGCCGCTGTTCGTTCCCTCGCCTATAGTGATGTTTGTATAACCCTGTTCTTTTAATCCTTCAATGATTGCTGCAAGGAGTCTTAAGTCAGTGGTATTTCCTGTCAGGGCGTTCATGTTGGCGTTCAGGTTTGGCTTTAAAAAAATATGCGCCCCTTTATCCGATGGTAATAAAGAACCGTATTCCTTAAAGATACCCTTTGCGACATCATGGAGGTCACCTAACCCTTTGGGATTGTAAACAGAAATAGCCATCTTATAATCAGTATTCATTGTATATGCTATAGTAGACATCTAACAAAAATAATGTATATACAAAAGGTGCAATCGCTGAGCCTGATGTGAAGACAATCAAGGCGCTTAAGAGTAATAAAAGGAGAATAATGGGAAACAACCACCACTTTTTCCTCTCCATTAAAAGTTCCCATACTTCTTAATGCAGAAATCCTTTCTCTTTGAGAAAATTGTATATCGACACGGCCGCTAACTTATGCCCCTCTTTAGTCCAGTGAGGATTATTAGAGTCCTTACTTTGTTATTCCTAAAAATAGGTAGCAATGGTAAGGGAGAAATCTCAATCATCTCTCCAAATTCAGTAAAGCTTTCAGAATTTGAGATAATTGCAAAACGGTGGATCTAAAAGTCTCTAATAATGAAATACTCTCATACATTGATGATAGTTTCCATTAAAACATACTTACTGAATACCGCGGTTATTACCCCGTTTGTCTTCTGCTTTATCCGTTCTGGAGCCTGTCCGGCAGGACAGGCTGTGATCTCTTTTGTTTGCTCAGATATTGTGAACTCGTTCAGGTTAAGGGATGTTTCCTTAATACTGCCCATTGTAGGAGATACTACAGGGGCACCCTGTTCTCTGACAAATTCACAGTTTTCATCACTGCCGTAAAGGGTGTCAGCCAGAACTTCAGCAGGCTTAAGGTTTCTGCAGATGTGTCCTCTATGGCAAATCTCTTATAGAATTCATCTGCCTTTTCCTGTAAGATATATATCCGATATGTGATCTGTTAATAAACCACTAAAATATTTGTGACCATATTCTGTCCAATGTTTATCAAATTTAAAAACTAATTTATCCAAGTTATCTTCTGGTAAAAGTTTAGCCCAATCTACATATTTTATTGAATTTTCTTTTAGTTTTCTCATTAAAATAGCTTTACTCTTCATAAAATCATCACTTTCTTTATTAGATGTCGTATTGTGAGGAAGAAGAACCACCGAAAAGAAAACATTATGTTTATCACAAAGTTTCTTCATTTCTGTTATATAATTGAGAGCAATATTCATATCCGCTTCATTAATAATATTCACATTTATATTTCCATTTTTTTTAATGTTAACATAATAGAACTTCTTTATTAAGCAGAATAACTGAGAATTATTATTTAACCATTCTCTTATGTGTCCCATTTTTACCCTATCATTTAAAACCAAATACCCATTGCTAACTGATAATGACTCATACATACCAATATCATTCCAAAGGAAAAGCAAAACTACAGAATTTGGTTTGTAAGTATTGATGAATTTACTTAGAACCTTTAATTCATTAAAACCAAAATAACCTGCAATGGACGTATTAAAAATATCAATGTTGTATCTCTGTTTATTTAAATACACTTGAGCGAGGTCAGCTAAATTCTTGCCCTCGCCAACACCTTGGCCCATTCCCATGGAATCACCTAGTATCAATACTCTGTAATCAGCATTGAAATCAGGTTCCTTACCTCTAAAACCAAATGAGTTGGATCTAATAATATAAGAATATTCTGGTTGAGAGTGTTTTTTCTCTACATTTGGTGTTAACGAATAACCATAGTCATCTGATTTTATAAATAAGCCTTTTTCGAAAGAATATAGATTTTGTGGAAAGAACAATCGAATTAATCCCTCTGCAAGCAATAATGAAATAATGACGCTTAAAAATACTAATGCCGCTGGAACAATAGATTTTTTCAACATTGTTCGCATATCTGACCTTCTCCCATTCACTGGACCACTGTTAATTGGAGTTTTTTCTGTTCTTGATACACGGATTCCTCTGGCGTAAGATTGCCTAAAGAGCTATGTGGCCGAGCTTTATTATAATCTATGCGCCATGCTTCTATGATATCCGATTGCCTGGTGTATACTCATAAACCAGTTGTCATTTAAACACTCCTCCCTAAACCGACATCGTTTTAGCTTTACTATCATTTTGCTATAAAATTTCCCTTTCCTCCTGACTTTAACATTTCCGCTACTGCCATAAAGACGTCATTCACAGATATGTCCTTCATACATTGGTTATAGCTCCTGAAATGGCATACATTCTCATCGCAAGCATACCTGCAAGGAAAATCCTTTTCAACAACTGTATGACCTTTGCCGTATGGACCTGTCTCAATGCTTTTAGACGGCCCGAATATGGCGACTGTAGGGGTCTTCATAGCTGCAGCTATGTGCATGGGGGACGAGTCGTTGCATATAAACAGGGAACAATGACTGATTATACCGGCTAATTCCCTCAATGTTGTCTTACCAGCCAGAACAACCGGCCTGTTTTTCATAAACTCTGTTACTTTTTCCACCAAAGGTACTTCCTCTGGGGCGCCTGTGAGCAAGACAGTAGCTCCTGTTTCATAAATAACATAATCTGCCACCTTTGCATAACCCTCCGCAGACCAGGACTTCAACTCCTTTCTTGAACCCGGGTGCATAGCAACTATGGGTTTATCCGGAGAAATCCCTTCCCCTTCTAAAATCTCCTTTACCCTCTTCTTTTCATCCCCAGTAAGATATATGCCCCATTCGATATCTTTATCGATTTCGCATCCGAGATGCCTGGCTATATCTAAGTGATATTCAACCCTGTGAACAGTCCCTTTATACGGAACAACGTGAGAAAGGAAATGCCCCCCTCCTCCGACATCATGACTCACCTTATACCGTGCTTTCAGAGGGAAGACAAGGAACATGATCTCACGAATGTCGCCCCTTGTTTCAATAACGAGATCGAAGGGCATCCTTCTTAAACCCTTCACAAAGTCTATGTATCCTCTCTTTCCTGAATGATAAAACCAAAAGGGGTCATAAGTAATTATTTCGTCCACATACTGGTTGTTTTCAACAACCTCCTTGGCCTTAGCAGATGTAAGAAAAGAAATCCTTGCGTTTGTGAACCTTTCACGAATGGGCTTAAGAAGGGGGAGTGCCATCACCACGTCACCGATGTAAGCTGTCCTGATAACAAGAATTTCCCTGATCTCCTCTGGGCTTATCTCTTCACTTTTCTTAAACAACAACCTTGGCAGAAATATGATATTCCCTAAAAAATCAACTGCCATTGTGGCGTAAAGCTTCTTCTTGTTTACTATCCTATACAAATTTCTCTCTGCAACTCCATAAAAAATAACCTTATCCAGCGCATATGCATCACTCCAAGTAGCCGAGGCCCTTGAGCCTGTCCTTTATTACTTCCGTATCCCCTGGACTATAACCCTCTTGCTTATCCCTTGCATCAATGGCAGACCAGTCAATGAACCTGACCTTTTTGTCCTTTGTATAATTTTCCTCAAATGCATCGAGGAGCGGTTTACCGTCCATGTCCGAAGGCACGGCGTTATCCATTATATACAGGACCGTGGGGGCAAGATCCATTATAGTAGCCCCGCTTAGCCTCATGCCTTTTTTTATCCCTTCACCTTTCAAGAAAAATACCCCGTTATCGTGGTGCGCCCCGTTTACTAGAAAATCTGTCGCATTCATGTTTACAGGAATCACTTTTATATCCTTGCTGCCTGGCTCATGAATCCCCACCCCGTTTATGAAAACCCCGTCCTCGAAGAATATCAGTATATCCGGCGCACCGTCAACGTAAGGTCCGTTGTAAGTCTCTTCTTTCCTAACCACCTTTTTTACAACCTTTTCCCCTGTCAGGGGATCGGCCCACTGGTAAAGTCTTTCCCTGACATACTCACAGGCCATATCGTACTCTTCTTTATCTACTACGCCCTGCGGATCCCTTCCCTTCAGGTTTACCCAAAGCTCTATGCGGCTACCATCGCTAAAAAACTTCGTCTTCTGCCAGTCTATGTTGCCAAAATACTTATTCGCCTCCATCTTATCTCTAAGTTTGGGAAAGAGCTGAAGCAATTTTTCTTTCGTCCTGCGGGAGGTGTACTGGTGAACGCATAACATCCCTGCCTTAAGAGACCTGCTCACAATGTTTTTTAATAATCCCCCCGTGACTTTGGAAGCATCCTTGAACTCAAGAACGCCTATAGCCTTAAGGAAGTGATTCATGTAAAGGGGCCCCCTTTCAGACGGTGCTCCCCCATGGTCTGAAAGCATTACAATGCTGACATCACTGCCGAGCCTGGATAGGAGCTTGGCAACCTCCTCATCAAGTTGCCTGTAGCAGTTAAATATCACATCCCCATATTTTTCCGCCTGTCCTGCTACATGATTGGGATGAGTAGCATCCATGTATTTCCAAAAATAATGTTGCAGGACGTCTATCTCCCTGTACACGAGCATGAATACGTCCCATGTGTAATTATCCATAAGGTGGAAGGCAGCGGAAGTGCGTGCCTTTATCGAATCCAAAGCCTTACAGACCGCCATATCCTGCCTGCCGGAAGCCACAAAGCCGGTGATTCCAGGCTCTACCACATACTGAGGAACCGCTTTTAAAAGTTCTTCCTTGAGGCCTTTTGGATAGGTGAATCCGGGACTGTCGACCCCCGGGGCATCCATCCCTGCTACAATGAAGCCGTTGACCTCCTCGGCAGGGTATGTCATAGGTATGTTTATCGCGACCACTTTTTTCCCGTTCCTGCTGAGTATTGACCATATCGTCTCCGCCTTGCAATCCCCACCGTTCAAATACCTTATATCGTAACTTCCAGCAAGCCTCTCGTAAAAATAATAGATCCCGTGCTTACCCGGGTTCTTCCCAGTCATGAAGGAAGTCCACGCAGGGGCACTATTCCGGTTCGGCACGGTCTTAAGGTGCCCCCATGTCCCATCGCACATCAGCTTCTTTATGGTTGGGAGCTTGCCCTCACCTGCCCATTTCTCAATAAGCTCCAAAGTCGCGCCGTCAAGTCCTATTATGAAGACCTTCATTGCAGACTCCTTTCCCTGGTGACCCTCTCATCCAGCTCATCCCAGAAATGCCAGCAATGAGGGTATTTTCTTATGTATTGCTCTGTGATGGAAATAAATATTTTGGTTATATAAAGCATATCTCTTTCAGCATCATTGTAAATTCCCACCACCGGTTCTTCAAAGACTATTCTGAATTTATTATAACCCTCAGCTATTATGAACGTAGGTACGAAAGCTGCCCGTGTCTTTAAAGCCCATGCCGCTGGGCCAAGAGGAAACATTTTCTTTATATCAAAAAATTTAAACTCTTTATGTTCTCCGAGCAGGACTCCACCGCCTGCGCCATCTCCTGTAGTAAAAACAACTCCTCCCTTTACAAGATGCTTATACGCTTTGCCGAGGTATTTGTTTGCAGGAAGAATGGGTGGCAGCATTGCCTCGTATTTTAACCTGTATCCGTATGCCACGGCGTGTCCTATCCTGCTGAGTCCGATGTCTCTCGGATACCCAATTTGCACCGGGTTATAACCGAGCAGGGAAAGTGTCAGCAGTGTAATCTGCACGGGGCCGAAATGAGGCTGGACTATAAGAATACCCCTCCCGTTTTTTAATTCTCTTTCTAATGTTTCAAGGTTTTCAAAAGATACATATTTTTCAATATTTTCTTTGGTTGTTATTCTGGGATATAAGAATATATGGAGCCTGTCAACATAATGGTTTTCATAGTTTTTCTTTGTAATGTCCAGAGCGGTTTTCTGGTCTTTTTTTAAGAAATATTTTATATTGTCTGCAATCCTTTCCGATTTTCCCCTGGTTAAATGATAATGCAGATCGCCCATTATTTTGAATATAAAAAACATGGAATTTATCGGGGCAATTTTTGCAAGCCACCTGAACGGAAACCAGACAAATAACCTGAGTATATCGCGTATTATGTTTTCTCGAGTCTGCATTTGGTAGGTTAATATTTTCTGGGCTTTTGAAATTTTGCCGGAATTGCGCTTTTTAAAAGTTCTACCTCGTCTGAGGTGAAAGTCCCGAATACATACAATACCCCAAAGTATATCAGAAAAGCGCTTATGCCAGACATCGCCATATTAAATTTATTTGCCAGAAGAAAAAGGAAAATAAACATGACGGCGCCTGCAACTAAAGGCTGCAGCGCTATGCGGTGAAGCGGAACCGCCTCAAGGTATTTGGATATGTAGTAAAAATTCACCATTAGAAAAACAAAAGATGAAATAAAAAATGCCAGACTGGCTCCTGCATGTCCATAATACGGTACCAAGATAAATCCTGCTGCAAGATTGGCTGTCAGGCAGATAATATTGCTTATCATAAGCGCCCTTTGTTTTTTCATGGAAATTAAGAGAAAGCCGAGCAGGGAGTTTACGAAAATCGGTATAATGGCACACACGAGCAGTTGAAAGGATATCGCAGATGCGGAGAACCCCTTATATTTCCGAGGGTCAATTATATCTCTTCTTGGTGCTGACATTATTTCAAAATCTGGAGGCGTAGACCTGCCTGTAAAAAAATCTCCCCTCCGTTTCTCCAATATACTCCTTTTACTTTCTCAGGGGAATCTAAATTCTCCAATAGTTGAGGGAATGTTTCCTCACCCTCCAAGAGTATGCCAAAATTAGTTCTCGGTTCATTCTGCATAAAATGAAATGGAAACATGTAAAATCCTGGGCCGCCAGTTACAATACATATTCTCCCAGAGGCCTTTTTAATAGCATCAATTGATAAGCTGAGAACTTTATCAGAATTAAAGTAACCTTTCTTTATAGAATAAATATGTATATTCTTTATTGAAAATCCGACTACTTCTGGAGAAAATGCTGAAATTATCTTTTCTGTCTCTAAAAATGGAGACTCACATAGATTTTGGTCAAATATCCTGACAGTATGTGCTGAGAGAGCTGTAGATAAATAAGATAGCCCTATTGGATAAACCAGTTCACACTCTGTTCCAGTATATAGCTGAATAAGTAAGATTTTCATCCCTGTATGATATATGACTTTTTAACTGTGTGATTTAGTATCGGTGATCTGCTTTTCCTCAAGCAGTTCTTTCTGCGTCATATAAAATGTTGAAGAACCCAGTGCCAGCAGAAGCCATAATATACTGAAATAGTAGGTAATAGAAACCAAAGCATCTATTCCAATACAAATGAAAGCACTGGCAAATGCTATAGACATATTTTGAAGATAGGTTTCCTGGTGATTTATCGTAGTCAAGAACATTTTCGCTAAAGGAAAAATAAAAGCACAGGCAATTATTATCCCCATAAAACCGAAGTCAAAAAACATTTGGAAATAGAGATTGTGTGGTTGTGATACATTTACAGTATTGACATTATTGTACCCACCTATTCCTAACCCAAAAGGGGTTACAGCTCTTTTACTAAGCTGCCGAAACCCCTCTTTCCAATATTGAATTCTTAATGCAATAGACCCCCCTGAAGCTGTGCTCACAGTTGTTGCACGAGAGGTTCCCCTTTTACTTAACATTTTGGTAGGCACAAATATAATAAAAATTATAATAAAAATAACGAGCGCATTGCGAAGAAAGTTTTTTCGCAATGCCCTGCTTATAAACAGAAAAAGGTATAAAACCATAACAAGAGACCATATCCCTCCTCTGTTTCCAATAAGAAATACAGCAAGAGAAAGGATTAAAATTACTATCCGTAGAAACCATATCTTTGCTCTGCTTGTTTCTGTCAGCAAAAGGCCCATAGCAACAAAGATGATGATATTGAGCGTGATGGCAGTGAGGGCTGGGCTTGAAAACCATCCTGCATTCTTCCCTTTGGCAGGCTTATGATAAATATCAAACAAAAGCCAATCAAATATCTCAAATTCAATATCGTTAACATTAATAGGATAAAAACTCAGGAATACTTGAATAGATAAGACTATTCCTGAAAAAACCAGACACCACATTAATCGTTTATGGAATTCTTTATTGTCAAGAACATGAAAAAGAAAATAAAAAAGACTGATATCAGCAATAAGATAGATGAAATAATGGAGATTTGATCTTATATGGGCTGGGCTCCAGAAAAAGGTTAGAAAACTGTAACATATAAAAAGAAGACTTGGGATAAATAGCGGGCTTTTCATTGTATCTTTATGGAGTCTTGCAAACTTCTGAAATATAATGACAAAAGCAGCGATTACTGATAAAAAAATGACAACCGGCAAAGCCTCCACAGAAGTATTAGTTTTTACTGGTTCTATAGTAAAACCTGGGTTCTTTGTAGTCAAAGGTATAAAAAAAACAAATAGATATGCCCACCATTTAAATCTGATAAAAAGGAGGGTTATTAAAGCACAAGAAATTGAAAGGAGAATAACCAGATACCATGGTATAAAAATACACAATAATCCCAATCCAATTTGCAATAAGATAATCCCGTACCATTTTGGAGATCTGAGACTGAAAATATTTACCATTCTGTCACTCAGGCTCATCAATAAAGATGCACCAGATCACCTGCATGTTGCTCTTCTGAGATGCGGGGTTTATTTTTTCCCTGTGTTCTTGACCGGCTCCTGATAGTCGGACTTCTGCTGTATGACGCCATCTCGGTAGTCCAGATGGATGTATCCTTGTATCCAGCTCCATTCAGCTTTTCCCTTATGTCCTGTACATAGCGGGTGAACAACCCGATATTCAATGTCACCGTTCCAGTAGAATAACATAAGATTAAAAGTCTGCATGCACCTGCTTAATTGTTTCTCTCCCAGCACCCCTCCCTGGAATGAGGTTTTCTGCACTAAAAAATTATGCGCTTTTTTAATAAATATCCTGTCTGCCTTATCATCCCAAAGTTTCTTGTATTTGTCAACTCCATGCCTCTTAACGCGATGATCCTCTCGAATCTCACGCACTTCTTCAATTGCCTCTCCGCCACCGTACAACATCATTGAATGAGGCTCAATATATGAGATCGCTTTAAATCCCCTCCCTGACCCAGCTCTGGGCATATGCCGATCCACTAACTCTTCCAGCCTCATCCCTTTCATAAATTCCGCATACAGGGCAAGCCCACTCCTCGCCGTGACTTTTTCCTCTGTCCTTTCTAACTTGAACGGCAACACCGTTTGTCGTATCATGTCCTTACTCCTCCTTGGCTTATTGGTTTCACCTAACCGGTGAAGATTATACTTCACTGAAACCTATATCCCAAGAGGGGTTTTTCATCCTTCGCCCATCCAATATCTAATTTAGGGAGCATATTCTGTGGCACCACATTTTCAATCCATTTTCAGATTTCCAATGATCAACACCAATGTTTATAAGGACTTACAAAATCCCAACCCTCCTCTGCTGTAGAAGAAAAGTCGTACGGAAGAACTGATAAGGCGATATGTGAGACACCAAGAGAGGAAGGTACCTTTCAGGACTGAATATTCAAGCCACCGCCTCAGGCGGTGGTATTTGACTTCCCTGGATTATCTTCATAAACAATCTCAACATCAGCAGAGTATTTCTCTTAAAGAAGGTATTAGATATTCTCCACAGGCTAGAATTTCTTTTTCAAAAAGCTTATCAGATTTTCTTTCATACATTACTGTACTCTTATGTCCAGATTGATGCAATAATTTCGCAAGATTTACTAAATACTGCTCAATCCCGCCCTTGTAACCCCATAGCCTTGTAACTAAGAGAATTTTGATTTAATGCCGTTCTTAAAGCTAATCAACTTTTGATAAACTAATTTTAAAATATATTCATCCTCTTTTTCTAACTTAAACATAAATATAAAGAAAGTATACAAACTAACAAAAAATAATGATAGTAAACTCGCATCAAGTGGAGATAAAGATACAGGAGAAAAATTATGAACTACAAGGTA
>MHEF01000121.1:1840-47235 GCA_001805125.1 Nitrospirae bacterium RBG_13_39_12 | reverse complement strand
GAGATAAAAACCCTGCCATACATGGCTTTAAATAATTTAGCTTAAATGGATGAATCCTCAAAAAATAATAAACCTCAATTAGTCTTAAGATATTAACTATTGCAATTGACAATCCAGTAGCAAAAGCCGCTCCAATAATGCCATATTGAGGGATTAATAAGTAATTAAGGATGATGTTTAAAACACAGAGAGCAATAGAATTCAGAAGATTTATCTTTGGTCTTCCAGTCATCATAAGTATAATCCCTACAGAACCTGTCCCGGCATTGATTAACTGACCTGCTCCAAAAACAATTAAAGCCGCTGCCCCTATCGCAAAATTTTGCCCAAAGATTCCCATTATCGGCTGAGCAAACAGGATAAAAATAAGGAATACAGGCAGGCTGAAGGTAAAAATCCACTTTGTTACAGTCTTAAATAAATCCTCTAATTTGTTCATTTTATTACGACTATAAAATTCAGAAATCATTGGTGCAAAGATATTATTAAATGAAACCAATGGTAAAACCACTAACCCTCCTAACTTAGTCACTGCGACGTAAATCCCCACATCTGTAGTAGTCTTAAAATAACCCAACATCAAAATATTTATGGAGAAGATTATAAAATCTAAGAATTGGGTTAAGGATAATGGCAGAGAAAAATTTATTATTTCTTTTTTTTCATATATGGGAGCAGGTATTTTTTTATGGATTGGGGATATCTTTGATAAATAGTAAAATGCAAAAAGAAATCCTACAAGAGCTGAGATGATGCTGGCTGCCAATATTCCGCTCAACTTCAATCCGAGCAGGAAAAGTATTGCAAGTGATATTAATTTAGCAACAGGCGCATAGATTTTCTGGATATATACCTGATATTTTATAATCTGGAGTGACTGAATACTTTTTAGCCATAATTCTCCGAGAGTTAAAAAAGGAAGCGATATCATTAATATCTTAATAGCGAATCCCACATCAGGATTACGGAAAAATCGGACAGCAATTAAATCAGATAAATAGAACATAATCACCGCAAATAATAAACTCAAAAAAATGGATACCCGAGTAGCAAATATTATTGCACCCTTTAATCGCGGTATATCTGCTCTGCCCTTGTAAAAGGCAACAAATCTCAGAAGTCCTTGTCCCAATCCTATACTTGAAAATATCTGAGTCATATTAGTTATGGTATTAGCAAGATTAAAGATTCCAAATACTGCAGGACCAACTGTTCGGGTTATAACGATAGTTGTTATATATCCTAAGATTTTAAAAACAACCTCGCCGATTCCGCTTATACCGGCATTTTTGGCTATCTTAGAAAGGTCTGATTGATAAACCATTTATATCGGGGTTACAAGCCGGGGATACTATTGTATTAAAGTTCTTATCTTCTCTAATGTTTTTATTCTTTCAACTGATACCGGATATGGTTTCTTTTCATCAGAGTCGTTTTTCAAGTCGTAACACAAAACCTTACTGCCGTCCTCTATAATTTTTACCCCGTCATTAAAAACATAGGCAGCAAGACTGTCTTCCTCCAATCCTATCTCTTTTATAGAAAATGTCTGCCGCTTTTTCTGACAACTTTTAATATTATGGGACATATCAGGTAATTGAGACAATATCCAGGAACGTTCGCATGAAGATGTTAAATCAACAGAACTCTCTGGATATGGCTGCCAGTGATTCAATAAGGTTATAAATGTTGAGTATAAATCCTGTAACATAACTAATCTATCATCAACCTTACTATTGTTCTCTGAATTCCCATTCCATTTAATATATAACGGAATTCTTATTACAGGCTCATAAACTGAAAATCCATGTGCAAATCGTCCATTTTCTCCAAATTGTTCACCATGGTCACTTGTAATTATAATAGTGCTTTCATCATATAAGGCATGTTTTTTCAGGAACTGGATAAAATCTGAAATTACTATATCAAGGTATAATATTTCTTCCTCATATCGCAATTTAAGATATTCTAAAAACTCTTGACTGAAAGGCTCAACTGCATAATGGTCTGCTGATGTTTTCCTCTTATGATAATCTTCATATTTAGCATTATGTTTTATAAATTTGTTTCTTGTGAGAGGAGGTGGATTATATTTTTCATGTGTCTGCATGAGATTTACAAAACAAAATAATCTTTTAGCGCTATTTTCTAATATATGCTGTTTTAATAAATTCATAGCTCTATTTGTAGAGTAAGTAGCATCTTTAGGAATCATTCTGAATCTTCTATACATCCTCTGTCTGGCACCTTTTAAAATAGTTTCTTTGTTATCTCCCATAATTATTAGTTGAAGTAACTTAAATAGTTTTTTAAATTGGTTACTGCCACCTAAATCTAAAAGCATTTCCTTTTCACCCGGCTTTGGCAGCCACAATTGGAAAAACCCATCAAATCCCTTGTTATATCCGAATCTATCTGATAAAAAACCGTTAGTAATTAAAGCAAACGTTTTGTATCCTGAGCCTTTAAATAAATCAGCTAAAGTTATAAAATTAGGGTTTAAATTAAATGATGTTCTATTTTCCATAACTTGAGAAGGATACAATCCGGTAAAAAGAGACAGATGCGAAGGGATTGTCCAAGAAGAAGGTGCGTATGCCCTTTTATAAACAATAAAATCCTCTTCTATTATACGAGCAAGTTGAGGAAGGGTGTTTCTCTCATTGCCATAGTGGTGCAGGCTTTTTGCTCTAAGTGTATCACATAAGATGACTATAACTTTTTCCATCCTACATATACCCTAATGATTTAAGTTTTTCTTCTGTTTCTTTGTCTAATTCTCTGTTTTTATCCCCTTCAATGAATTTTTTCCTGCCATGATGTGTTGTACAGCATTTACAATCAACAAACCTATAGCCTTTGTTATAAATAGGTGAAAATGGCAGTTTGTATTCTTTTATCTTTATCCAGACATCTTGCTCTGTTAAATCTGATATAGGTCTTATTATTTTAAGATTGTTGATCCCAGTTAAATAGGAGTCTTCAATTCCATTATTTCTTTCCTCATCTATAAATGGAACTATTAAACACTCGGCATTAGTCTTATCTAAATATTCTTTTAATACCCTTGTTTTTCTTTGATAACAGCATTCACTCATACCAGATGTAAAATCAACTGAAGCATTACTAATAATAATCTCAACCTTACTGCCTAAACTTTTGATATAATCCGTAATCTCATTAAATTGATACGCAGTATCAATAAAAATTATACTGACCCCCATATCTTTAATAATATTCATTAAAAGCGTAGAGCCTCTATCCCCGGTAAAAAGAAATACTGACTTTTTACCTCTAATATATTCTTCTAAATCTTTCTTAATTTTCTGCATCTTTATTTCACTGTTGTCCGCTAAAAAATTAGCATAAGGTTTGAAACCTCTGTCAATAGTGATAGAATATCACCTGATAGAATTAATAAAGAAAGGAGGTTCAAGCAAAATAGCACCAAGTCCTATAGAGTCCATGCGCCGTAAACGGCTACAACATCACCAGGGTTATAAATCCGCCGCCTGCGATAAAGGTGCCGTTGTAGGCGCAGCCGATAGGTTCAATAAGGGCGCCTATATCAAAGATACCATTGCCAGAATATATCTTTTCCAATTAGTTAATTTTCCTAGCAGTATCTTTCACTTACAGCTGCATATTCGGCGAATGCCCCGTCAGTACTCAGCCCCATAAGCTCTACATTCACGCACTGGTTTGGAGCACTGAGACTGAAAATATTTACCATTCTGTCACTCAAGCTCATCAATTAGCCCATATAAAATATACTGGATGTCCATTTTTTGAGAGTTTATAAGCATGGAGCTGTTTCCCCAGATTTAATACCTCAATGGTTTTCGGATTAACCCCTTTCAAAGTTTCAGCAAGTTTTTTATATGAGTAATAAGCCAATTTTTTATGTGATTCACCATCATTAAGGGGGTTGTTTATAAGCCCTGTGTTGTCAAAATATCCATTTTTAATATTGTATCCGTTCCATTCTATTAATCTTACCCAGAATATTTTTGATACACCCAGACTCAGAGCGTGGACATATAGTTTCACCAATTCACCGGCATGTTGTATTTCTGAAATCTGAGGTCTATTTTTTTCTCGTGTCCTTGCCCGGCTCATAATAACCGGACTTCCGCTATATGACGCCATCTCAGTAATCCAAATGGGAGTATCTTTGTATCCTGCTTCATTCAGCTTTTTCCTTATATTCTGTATATAGGGAGTCAGTTGTGCAATATCCTCCTTATATTTGTCTTGGTGCAGAAACCAATGGGCATCAAATACATCAAAATAACGTTCCTTTTCTTTCCCTCTGCCTATTTGCTTAAAAATCTCTGGCCAGAATCCTTCACTCAGAGCGTTTGGATCAGATACACCTCCAATAACCACCAGAGCATCAGGATTTGCCCGCTTAATTGCCTGATATGATACTTTCATTAGTGTCAGGTAATTTTCAGGCGTGTCTGCCCATGACCTTTGATAATTCGGTTCATTTCCTATCTGCCACGCCTTAACAAATGGATACCGCTTCACGGCTTTTTGCAAGAAGGTTTGATAGGCGTCAATATCCTTAACCAGTTTATTTCCTCCGCCACGTTTTCTACCTTGATCCCAATGATTAAAACTCTTTATGTTAACTACCATATATAAATTGTTCCGGTTGGTTTCAATTAGTGCAGAATCTGTTCGAGACCAATCAAACTTCCCTTTTTCATGTTCCGCACTATCCCAGACAAGCGACGTATTGCCGGCGTGCCGGATCCAGCATGCACCTACATCAACGAGACGTTCATCAAATTCATCTACGTCATGAATCCCGAAAGGTGAATCCTTGCAATCAGTTCTGTCTTCCTGTTTAGACGCAATTTCAGTTATGAGTAAAGGCACGGAGCCCACGCTTAATGATGCCTTTCCATTTTTAACGTTTAGTTGATAAAATTTAAACGCAGATGTGAGTTTCTCGGCGTCTTTTCCAGATGTCAAATTAGGTACTAATTCTGTTACATCAACTTTTTCTGATGCGACCGGCAGTTCTACAGCTATTTCATCTCTTTGTTTTATATCAGCAGGTTCAGCTTGTTTCCGCCCTGCTAACTCACCTTTTTCCAACACAATAATCGACTTATCTAATAATCTCAGACACTCTTCTTTATCGCCATTTTTCATAGCGATTCGCAATTGTTCAAGAAGCGATGTGGTTTCAGAGACATCTACTCCTTCCAACCCTTTTTGTTTGATTAATCTATGGGCTTGTTCTTTTTTCTGCGATATCTCAGAATTAGCAGCCTGAAATACTTGGCCATTCCTATCCCGCTCTAAAGAATATATTGGGCTTGTAATATAAAAAATAACAAAAATTAAGGTAAAAAAAACAACAGCGTATAATATTGTCTTCTTAGGATAGGATTTCATATCTTCCCCTCCTTCTTTTTACTTACCTTACGCCCATTGTCTACCATCTTTGCCGTAAATCTGAGAGCAAATATTGCAGGGTACAATATCTTTGCAGTTCTTATTTTTCATGGCATTCCTTACCTTATTAAACTTATCGTTATTATAAATTCCCAACAATGAGTCTTTCTCTATATTCCCAAGGCCTACTAAATTATCATAATCCCAACAGCATAAAGCAACATCACCATTCCAGTAGAACAACATAAGATTAAATGTCTGCATACACCTGCTTAATTGTTTTTCACCCAGCACTCCGCCATGGAATGATGTTTTCTGCACTAAAAAATTATGCGCATTTTTAATAAAAATCCTGTCTGCCTTATCGCCCCACAATTTCTTATATTTGCCAATTTCATGCATATTGTCTTTATTCAATACCATCTGCATAGTTATATGAATTTTCTTATTTAATTCTTTTTTCTTATTAAAAAAATTATTTATATTTTTTACAACAGCATCATATTTCAGGCCCTCTCTAATCTTTTCATAAGTCTCTTTGGAAGTGCCGTCAACGCTGAATGTAATGGAATCCAGGGGAGAATTTAGTATATTGATAGCTTTATCTTCATTCAAAAGCATTGCATTAGTGTTGAAATGGACTGTACTCTTTTTCAGCTTTTCTTTGATATAATCAATTCTTTTAAAAAGCAAGGGGTCCATCAATGGTTCTCCATCTTTATGCAGGATTAATTTTAATCCTCTGCCTTTTTCAAATTGCGAGCATTCGTTAATTATCTTCTCAAAAATGTGCCATGGCATATAACCTTTTGGTCTTGTAATTTTTGTATATGGGCATAAAATGCATTTTGCATTGCAGTAATTAGTAACTTCAAGCTGTATCACTTGAGGAATATAAAGACCACTGAAAAGCCTATGTTTCAGGATGTTGACTATATATCTATTAACAGGCAATGCAAAAAATAGATTTGCTTTGAATCTTGCTATAATCCCCTTCATATATTTGAGACTCCTTGTTTTATGTAGTATGAACCATTTCTATTATTTCCAGCCACCGCCTTGCAGCTTCCTTTACATCATACATTTTTTCTACTTTCTTTCTGCCATTTACACCATATTTATCCCGTAATTCCGGTGAATTAGCCAATTGCAGAACGGCGTCTCTTAATGCCTCCTCGCTTTCCTGTGGAATAAGCATACCATTCACACCATCCTCTATAATCTCCCTCGGGCCGGCACAGTCAGTTGCTATCACTGGAAGCTGGCATGCCATTGCTTCTATCAGGACAATTCCAAAATTTTCTTGGAACGACGGTAAGATTAGAATGTCAGAGCCTTGGTAAATAGATACCAAATCCCTTTTGTTTTCGATATAACCCAGATATCTGACCGGATAGTTTCCTTTTTCCATTTTTATAATTTCCTCTTCATATGGGCCCCCACCGGCAATACAGAATTCTATATTTTGCCACTTATAGTTTTTGACTAAATTTACAATTCTTGGTAATCCCTTTATCTTTAATAGTTTTCCAACATACAATACTTTGACTTTATCTGAGGTAGGTTTCGTGACAAGTGGCCTGAATAAGTTCGTATCAATAGTATGTGGCATGAAAAAACTTTTTGCTCCATATTTTGCTATGCCTTCACAGGAAGCCGTAGTTACACCGGCGGATATAATGCCATCTAAAAACTTTTTCCATGCTTTTATTTGAGAAGATATAAATACCCTCTCGGGATATCTCTTTTCATCCCAGTACGGCCATGATGTGTAAAAAATACATCTGTTCCTTGATTTTAGCTTGTTGAGCAAAAATACAACTATGCTGTATGGCGCCGCTCCTATTATGAGAGTTTTATTTTTAGACAAAAACAATTTCACTATAGCATAAATATTTTTAATGATCCTTGAGAGGGGATATTTTCTTGTTGTACCACGCCAAATCAGCCAAACTTGTCTGAGTAATGAAAATTCTATAAATTTAATCTTTATTAAATTTTCTCTTCCCAAATAACTCAGGGCTGCATTATAACTCGTATTCTCAACTCTAAGTGGTTGCAAACTTATAATTTCATATTTCATACCTTCATTCCGCCCTTTAAATAAATCATTTTAGGAAATATTGAGCATTCATAATATCTTCGATCGTCTTAGACCATTCAGATGCTATAAGCCTTGATACTTTCCGGGCACCTTCATCATTTAAATGGTCCTGATTTAAAAAAAGGTCATTATCATTTTTATAAATTTCTAACAGATCCAAATATTTATGTACGTATTTGCCATATACTGGATTATTTATAACCTTTTTATAAAGTAAATCTTTGTTTATGTATTTTTTTGAATGTTCAAAATAATAATTACTTACCGGTAATGTTACCAAAAATACTTTAATATTATTGTCCACGCACAATTTCAATATTTTTTCGAAATATAATAAAAAATTATTATCTAATAAATTTTGTCCCTTAAATTGTCTTTCTACCCTTTCTAACGCTCCTTCCTTAGTAACATTGCTTCCAACATTCTTTACAAACCCATCATACATTTCTGTTTTATCAATAGGCTGATTTGTTAGTAACTTTTTCATATTACGAAGAAAATCAATCATCTCAATTCTTCTAACAATAGGACAAAAGCTCAAAAGCTTTTCTCTTATTACCATCGGTCCCTTCAGCTTGTATAACTCCAAGATCTCACTATATGTTATATACCTATATACAAAATATTCCCATTGTATTTCGTCTGCACGATAAGATGAAAAAGTCGAGAAGGTAACTGCCAATACAACTATTTTTACCTCATGCATATCACGTATATAGTGTTTTAATTTATAATATGTTTCTAAAAAAGTTTCTCCGCTACCAGAGAAATTAAATGCCCTGTAATTAAACTCATCAGGGATAATGTCAAATTGCACATCTGATTGACCAAGGAATAGAATTTGTATTTGACTTTTTTGTTTTTCAAAATCGCGTACACTTCTGGCAAAAATACTTTTTGGTCTAAAAAGAATCCTATCAGTAAGTTCCAATGAGAAAATAAATATAAAAATAATAATGAATGCAATATATACTGCCCTAAACCCGCTATGTCTAACAATATATGAAGGCATAAAAAGGTGCTTAAAATTTTTCATATACGAAACCTTCCAGCTTGTAACCCAGAAGATACAATACGTAAACAATTAAAATTAAAATAAGGATTAAGATAACCGTAAAAAATGTTTTTTTGTTATTTTTCATATGTACTCCTTTTTAGTATTTTTCTAACTATTTTCTCTATAATGATCCTCAACATTATCTTTTTAGAGTAGAAATTACTAAACCTTAGGTAATTTATTTTCTAAGGTTTTCATCATTTCATTGATAGTATTAAATTTTTCTATGGTAACTTCGCCCATATCTATACAAACCTCAAACTTCTCTTCTATAAAGGCAAGCAATTTAATAAAACCGAGCGAATCTATTATGCCCGATTCGAATAAGGGATCATCATCTTTAAGAATACCTTCACCAAACATAAAATTATTAATTATAAATTTTTTAATTTGTTCTTTCATGTATCATCCCCATATTTATTCATAACTAAATTGGTAATGTTTGCTTCCTAAAGAAAGTAGGTATTAGAATATTCTAAGCAAAATAGCTTTTATGGCATTCATGTCAAAACTGAAAAAGATAAAACTGAAACTCACAAAACTAAATGTTAAAAAATTTAAAAGGGGATCCAAATACTTATTATCTACCATTTTTTTAATGCTTGCATGTTTCCCTTTTAATTCCTGGAAACCTTGCCATAACACTAAACCAGAACCATGATAAATTCCCAAAAATAGAAAAGGTAGGCTGGCCTCATGCCATAACATAAATACAATCATAGTTATAAATATACCAATGTAAATCTTTTTTCGGGAAGCGCGATAACCGAAGAATGGGAAGAAAAAATAGTCCCTTATAAAACTGTAAACAGAAATATGCCAGTTTCGCCAAAACAGGGCAATGTTCTTTTTAAAATATGGATAGTTAAAGTTTTCCATTATCTTGTATCCAAATAATCTTGCGACACCAACAGCCATGTCTGTATAACCAGAAAAATCCATATAAATCTGTATTGCCAAGCCATAGATTGCAAGCACTACAATCGCCCATAAAGATTCCTGTGGTGATGAAAGTACAGATATGACTAATGGTTTCAGGTGGTCTGCTATAATAAATTTCTTAATCATTCCTGAGACGATGCGAAACAAACCGTAATTCATATCTGAAGAATCAAAAGAATTTTGCTCTGCAATCTGTGGTTGGAATCTTTGAAATCTATCAACTGGTCCCGCCAAAAACGTGGGGAAAAAGAATACAAATAATGCAAGGTCCCAGAATGTATGGGTAGGCAGGGTTTTTCTGTAAATCTCTACAACATAATGTATTAACCTGAAAATAATATACGACATCCCCATAGGGATAGCTATCTTCGAAAATGTTGTCTCTGGTATCACTGGAAATTGAAAACCAATCCTAAATATAGCATTGAGTAATGAATCAATATACTTAAAAACGCAGAGATTTCCAATTAGAAAGAATAATGCAAGCTTGAGAAAAAGTATTTTATTTTTGTCCTCTTTCTGTATAAAAATACCTGTAAAATAAATAGATAATGCAATAAGCAGAAAATAAAGTGTATATTTTATACTAAAGAAGGACATAAAAAAAAGACTCGCCGCAAGCAGAAATATGCTGCGACTTCTTTTAGGAAGAAACCAATAAACCAAAACGCCTAGGGACAAGGATATTATAATATACAAAATCTTTGCCATGACTATTTTCTATTAAATTGAGTTTTTATCAGACTTTTACGTGTTAATATTCAGTGGCCCTATCTACAAATGGTTCTCGAATAAAAGCAATTTCTTGCGCACTTTATAAAAAATACTCTTATTCCTTTCCTTCATAATAAGTGCTTAGGAAGTGCTTCTACTTATATGACATAATAGATGTCATCATTTCAACATATTTTTCACTAATACTTCTCTTTTATGTCCTTGAAAAAGACTTGATTCAAGCGCACCTTCCTGCATCAATTCTTTCATACGCATTAATGTCATCGCATAGTGACACGGATATTTTGAGATATACTCCTCGAATATTTTAGCAAATTTCGCTGTGTTCAAGGTAAGTGTTTTTTTTTCATCCTCTGCTAATTCAAGCTCAAAAGGTGGCTCGATAATTAACCGATGTGTATCGTCCTTCTGTCTTACTATAAATGTAGGCAAAATAGGTGCTCTTGTTTTAAGTGACAGTTTTATAGGACCAGGTGAAAAAAAGGCTTTATGATTGAAGAAATCTACTGGAATCCAATTAACTCCCTCCCTTCCATCAAACCCAATGTATAGTATCTCATTATTTCTTAGTGCTCTAAATAAATGTCTCTTAGACCTATCAAGTGTAATAAAGTTTATTGGTAATCTCTTAGATTCTTTCGAGCGGCTTTTGAATATCTTCCCATGGATTGGTGTCTGTTTTTCTATCAAAGGGGGACCAGCCATTATATTAACCTTATATCCTTTAAAAC
Organism: Nitrospirae bacterium RBG_13_39_12; assembly: GCA_001805125.1. Taxonomy (GTDB): domain Bacteria; phylum Nitrospirota; class Thermodesulfovibrionia; order Thermodesulfovibrionales; family SM23-35; genus RBG-13-39-12. The sequence goes on along the minus strand of MHEF01000121.1, from coordinate 36,254 downwards.
CTAACACGAGTGGGGCAATCTGTTGAGAGCCAAAATGGGCAGTGAGAAGAATAGCACCATCTTTATTTTGCAAGGCTTTTTCAAGATGCGCAATTCCCTCGATTGTAATCATGCGATTGATAAGCTGGGGACTCATTTTCCCCCAAAAGAGATTCTCCATCTGTCTTTTACTAAATATCTGAAGGCCCCGATAGACCATTTTTTTAATTTCTTTTTGGTTTAAAGATGATGAATGGCTAAATAAAAAAGAAAGTTCCTCAGTCATTATCGCTCTCTTTTTTCTTGAGAATGCATACAGAGCAAGGCCGCCTAATTGCCCCATTAAATTTACCAATTTTATAGGTAGGTGATGTATAAAGATACGAAAGGGGAACCAAACAAACCAAAGAAAAATATCCCCCAAAATATTTTTATTATTTACCATCAGATTGTCATTATATTAAATCATGATTTCATGTTCTTTTTTTCTGTTCTTGTTTAATTCAATAGTTGAAAATTATATGCTGTTACCTTTGCTTCTGGGAAAACCCTTTATCACAAACTTTGCAAATGGTTTTACAATGTTTTCCATTAATTTAACTAAAAATAAAAGAAATAAATCGATATATCGATATTTAGGGTTAGTATAAAAAAGTTTTATCAGTTCCTTTTCATCTTCTGGTAGTAAATCGGTATCCTGACTCAGAATGCCCTCTTTAACAGCGAACTCATGTATCTTTGTGTGAGGTTCTATACGTATCCATCCCAATAAAGCTCCTCCTCCTTTGCCAAACAGGAGAATAGGCAATTTGAAATATAGAATCAAAGTTTTTATTAAATCTCGTAAATTCATTCCCGGTAGCATTAAAAAAAAATTATAGCCGGCTTTTATCCCATCTATTCTTCTGACCATTCTTAAATTTTCTTCGATGTCCTTCTCAGTAATGCCTTTTTTGAGAAAAGAAAGTGTTTTATTGGTAGCACCATCAGGTGAAAAACCAAAATGTTTACACCCAGCTTTTTTAGCAAGAAGCATCAGTTCTTCAGTTGTATGTTTTATCTCAAACCATGCACTCCACTCGACATCTAACCCTCGTTTGATTATCTCCTCACAAATTTCTTTGGAATGTGATACTGGAACATTAAAAATATTATCTACAAAAGTAAACCTTTTAACCCCTAAACTGATAAGGTATTCTATTTCATCTACAACGATTTCGGGTGAACGAAGGCGCAATTGCTTACCACTTAAAAAGGGATAACTACAGTAAGCACAATTTAATATACACCCGCGCTTGCTTTGAATCCCTATATTGTTATCCATCGCTCCTATGTATGGTTTAATATTTATTAAACTCTCGTTCCTTTTAGGAATGGGTAAATTATTAAAATCAGGTAGTGCTCTAAAACCAGTAAAATAAGTCGAATCATTATTCCTGATAAAAATACCCTTAACAGTTTCTGGGAAGTCAATATGGTCTAAAAGCTCTGGGATAGATTCTTCTCCCTCTAAATGAATACCAAAATTAAATTCTGGAATTCGCTCCATAATATTTTGAGCAAATATGGAGAAACCAGAGCCTCCAACCAAAAGTTTTATGTTGGGATTTATTTTTTTTATTAACTGGGCAGTTGGTTTAACAGTCTTAAAATTGTAAAAAATATCTGATCTATTTGTTGTATCAATATCCCGAATGGAAATTCCAACAATATTTGGGCTAAAATTCACAATTTCTTCTTTTAATTTTTCATAGGCGGTAGAAAGTTCCCACATATTAAGATCTAATATCCTAACATCATGCTTTGTTAAAGCAGTAGCGATATAACACAACCCAATTGGGAATAAAGGAGGGGAAAACTTCATCCTGCCTAAATGTGATTGGACGAGTAAAACTTTCATACCTTTATTACTCCCTGTTAATTTACTAAGGAGTCCATAATCGAGTAGACATAATCTTTAGAAAATCTCCCCCCTGCCTACCGGCAGGCAGGTAACCCCTCTTTGCCAAACTGAACGTGTCCCATAAGTCGGCTGCTGGACACAAGGAGGGGGGCATAACTGGGGCAATTGAGGCTTTAGCATAATGTATTTAGATGTCATTCCCGTGAAAACGGGAATCCATGACCAATAGGAAATACCTGGATTCCTGCTTCCGCAGGAATGACAAACTTAAAGAATAATAATGATTTCGTCATGTTAGCAACATATAACTTAGCCCCTTGTGTCCAGCCTCCCCATTTATGGGTAACGATCAGTTTGCCAAAGAGGGGGATTCCTCCCTTTGGTAAAGGGAGGAAGGAGGGATTTAGTTTTCAATGTCTATATAATTATGGCCTGATTAGTAATTTAATCATTTAATACCACTTTTGGTAAAATTAGGTTTTAAAAAATGGTATTTTGGACAGGAAAATAACTTGATAAAAAACAAAAAAGGCAACCTGGTTTCGAAAAAATGAAATAATTGCCCAAAATCCTGATAATTTCAATACAATCTTGGAAAATCCCTATATTTAAACCCGGTTTAGGATGATTCCTATCGGGGTTATCTTTGAATTCTTTAAAAGTTCGTCAGTTCTGGCAATAGAAGGATGGTTAGTGACTCCATTCCTGGAAACGATTATCATAGCATCTAAATTTCTCATTAATAAAACTGCATCGTTCCTAATTAAAAGAGGAGCAGAACGGAATAAAATGATGTCAAATTTTCCTTTTAAGCCTCTAATAACCTCTCGCATTTTATTAGATTTGATAAGCAGGCCTGGATCCGGGGTTGCTGGACCTGTTGGGATAATGCTTAAACCATCAATCTTTGATGGCTGAATCACTTTTTCCATTTCTGCATTTCCAAATAATAAATCAATAAAACCTTTCGTATTGGGGAGCCCAAACAATCGATGAAGGTTAGGTTTTCTGAGGTCTGCATCCACCAAAAGGACTTTCTTCCCCTCACTGGCAAGTATAATTCCAAGGTTCATTGCCGTGGTAGAACTTCCTTCCTTTGGATTGATACCGCTAACTAATAGGTTATTATAAGGCTTATCAAGCGTTACAAAATCAATATTGGTAAGTATCTTTCGATAGGCTTCATAGATCGGGTCGTTCGGATTTAACTTTGAAACCATAGGTTTCCCTTTAAACCATTTAAACTTTGGAATAGACCCTAAAAACGTAAATCCATATTGTTTAATATCCTCAGGGCTTCTTATTTTATTGTCTATATATTCTATAAAAAAAGTCAGAAACAGCCCACAGAATAAACTAAGAAATATTCCGAGAACATAGCTTAGATTCTTTTTGGGGAAATAGAGTGCATCGCTTTCCGGTTCTACTGCAGGTTCAACTAATCTGATATTGGCGAGGGTGATAGACTCGGCAACACCCAACTGATTCAGGCTTGTTAAAAGATTTTTATAGGTATCTTGGTTAGCATTGAGCGAAACGTCTATCGCGGAGGATCTCATGATTTTAGGAGGGATTTTCATTAGTTCATCTTGATATTTATCAATAAATTGCTTTAATAATTCTCTTTTTATTTCTCCGGTCTTTTTATTAATGTATGCATCCTTCAGGTTTCTTATTAATTCTTCGTAAACGGGGGCCATAGAGACTGCCTTTTCGCTAAAGGCAATTTCCATCTTTTCTTCCAATTGCTTTTTTATAGTATCAATTTGTTTATTAAGTATTACAATATCAGGATGTTTTTCGGTAAGTTCAATCTTCTTGCCTGAGATATTTATTAACAAATCATTTAATTTTGACTCCATCGTGTTTATTAGATTACTGGAAATATGCTCTTTCCCTGCAATCTGTTTTTCTATCAAACTGATGCTTTCTTCGGCCTGAGCTATAGTAGCTTCATTGTCATTATAACCCTGCTTTAATTTTGTTATAGTATCAAGGAGCTCTGAAATCTCCCTTGTTAAATCAACCGTTGATTCTTCGGTCATAAAATTTTTTCTTTCTAATAAAGACTTAAAATATTTTTTCTTAACATCCTCCATTTGATTTTCAATGAATAAACGGGCAGCTCTGAAACTTTTTTTTACCTCACCCACAGTATTGTCTATATACAATTTAGCTAATTCATTTGATATTTTGGCTGCCTCTGCGGGATTAGTAGAACCTCCTGTAATTTCCAGAATATTTGAGCTTAGATATTGGTCCACAGCTATATACGGTTGGGGGAGAATAAGTCTTGTTATAGAAAATGGAACCTTTTCTGGTTTTAATGTTTCTCCCTTCCTGTCCTTTAGATTCAAGTTAGCAATAAGTTTTTGGAGAATAGGACTTATCTTCACAAGAGTGATTTCTGTATCGTATCCATATGCAATATTAGTAAGATTTGGAGTAAGCAAAGGATTCGTTGGCACGTTAAGGCTGCTCATAATGGCAGATAGAGCACTTGATTGTTCAATAAGGACCTTGGTTTTTGCCTCATAAATTGGAGTTAAAACGTTAGTTGCTATCACCACAAGAATAACAATGATGCAAAAACTGGAAATCAGTACCCACTTCCTTTTCCAAATGATTTCAAAATATTTTCTAATCTCCATGATTAATTCCCCTTTATGGTATGATCTTTCAATCTATCCTTAATCATTAAGAATATCAACTAAAAGCACCGTTGCCAAAGCCAAAAAGATGATTCCCACGAATGATTCAACCAAAACGGCAGAAGTATTACTCTAAAATAAAAATTTCCAAAATGGAATTGAGATGCCGGACCAAATTCAGCATGACAAGAAGAATGGAACTACCATTGTTGTCATCCCGAACTTGTTTCTGAATCTCTATTTTGGTTCTAAATCATTTAAGTTTTAAAGCCCCGCTCCTATATCGTATGCTATATAAGAGCGGGGCTCTTTACTATTATTAGAAACCAATCATACAAGGGTTCTTTGTTTTACATCTTTATCTTCATTTAAGAGATACCTTTTTTAGGTTTCTATTCTGCATTAATATTCAATGTCTTATATTCTCTCCATCTGTAATTCTTTTTTATTAATCTTTCCGCTCCCGATTTTTGGAAGGGCCTCTCTTAACTCCACAATGCGAGGCACCATATAATTTGGCAATCTATCTCTACAAAATGCAATAACCTCTTTCTCGGTTAAATCAACCCCATTTTTTGTAACGATGACGGCCTTGGGGATTTCCCCTCTAAGTGTGTCCTTCACAGAGATGATAGCGACTTCTTTTATGTCTGGATGTTCCAGCAATGCCAATTCAATTTCCAAGGGGTAGACTTTTAGGCCTGCTACCTTCATCATTCCTGACTTTCTTTCAATAAAGTAGAAGTTATTTTCTTCGTCTCTTCTTCCTAAATCTCCGCTGTAATACCAACCATTTTTGAAGCAACTTTGAGTATTGATAGGGTCCTGATAGTATCCCTGAACCACTCCAGGCCCTTTGAATATCATCTCTCCAATTTCGTTTTTTGGAAGTTCCATATCATATTCATCAACAATTTTTACCTCATAGGACTTACAGGGTTTTCCCGCAGAACCAGAAATAATTGTCTCACCTGGTCTATTGGCAATCGCAATACCTGCTGTTTCTGTAGTTCCCAATACGGATAGAATTGGCACACCCACCTTCCTTTTGAATCTCTCAATAAGTTCTGGCCGTGTATACATACCGCCACTTTCTGGGATCCTTAAAGAACCAAAATTGTAAGTTTTGTGCTCAAGGACCTCTAACAGATTCTCGTACATTGGAGCAAGTCCCATCATACAGGTCACCTGATGATGAGCAATGGCTTCTGCAATAGACTTCGGATATATCTTGTCAACCAAAACCATTGTTCCTCCCAGGTAGAGGGGTCTGGCAAATATTTCGTGCGGATGCGCAAAGGGGGCAAACATACAGAGATGAACATCATTAGAAGTCATTTTGAGGGCATCGATGGAGGCAACTGTATTCCAGTATATATGTGAATGAGTAGTGATAGCCCCCTTCGGATTCCCTGTCGAACCAGTGGTATAGTTGAGGTAAACCACATCATTTTCTTTAACTTCTAAAGCTGGGGGGGGCGAACTCTTGCCTTTCAGCATCTCCTCCCAGAAAAATTCCTCTCCATTCATTCTTTCTCCAACAGCTATGATAGGAATTTTTAGACCTGAAGGAAGTGATCTTTTGGCAAGGTCTAAAAAGTTTTCATGGATAATAAGATATCGGGGTAAAATATTAATTAGTATCGTTCTAATTTTCTCTTCTAAAAGTTCAAAATTGATGGGTACAACAATCCCTTGAGCCTTGGCTATAGAAAGAAAACTGACAATAAGTTCAGGAACTCGAGGAAGCATCAGCCCAACCCTATCCCCCTTTTTAAGCCCCATGGCTATTAAGGCATTGGCTATCTTGTCAACCGTCACATTCAGTTCTCTATATGTAATCCCGGTATGACGATAGATGATAGCTATCTTGTTGGGGAATTCTCTTTCATTTCTCTCAAGCATTTCAACAAGTGTCATATTAATATAAACCTCCTTTTATAGATAAAACTTATCTTGCTGGAACAGATGCTCCTCCGCCGGTTCCCTGTTTTATTTGTTGGCCTATATAGATTCCAGATTCTATCGAGGTAAGAGGTGCAAGGATCCTTGACAAATGGTCAAAGAATCTGGCAACATTTTCTATAAATGTTGCTGGCACATAGATAATATCTCCATTTTTGAGAGAAACGTTTTGAGTTAGATCCTGTTCCCTAAAAAAGTTATTTATATTAAGAGTTATTAACTCAGGTTTTTTCAACCCACCTCTGATAAGAAGAACATTTTTCTGTTTTGCATTTATGGTAAACCCTCCAGCCTTAGATACAGCCTCTACTGCAGTTAATGAAGTATCAAGAGTAAATAACCCAGGATTGTTGACTTCACCAAGGACTCCAACCTTCTGGCTCAGGACAGATACAACACCAATTGTAACCTCGGGATTTATGATATACTTTGAAAGCCCATCCCGAATTTTATCCCTCAATTGAAAAATACTTGATCCTCCTGCCTGAATATCTCCAACCAATGGGTAGGCTATCTTTCCAGAAGTATCTATTTGGGCGGTTCTTTTTAAGTCATCGTGGCGATAGACTATAATCTCAACCCTATCTCCTGGGCCAAGGATAAACTCATTGAGCTTAACCTCCTTAGGTTCCTCATCTGATGCCGGAGAGACTCCCCCTTCGGTCGTTTTTGATGTAGTCCCAATGGTTGAGCATCCATTTAATAAAATAGAGATAATGAGGACGAATATCCCGATATATATATATGAGGGATTTATGTTTCTGAAGTTCATATCTTATTCTCCTTTATAAAAATCCCTGTTGAATACCGCTCAGCTCTGCTGGGCGGATGAATGGCATTCCCTCTCCCCTGGGGGAAGAGGGTTAGGGTGAAATGATCTTATGATCACCCCCACCTTAATCCTCCCCCATCAGAGACTGTGTCACAATGGGGAAAACAGCGAAAAATGTCATGCTGAACTTGTTTCAGCATCTAATAGAATCAAATACTTACGAGACCCTGAAATAAATTCAGGGTGACAAAACAATAATTACGACACAGTCTCTCAAGGTGGAGGAAAGTTTTTAGAGAATTGGATGCCCCGCAGCTCTGCTGCGGGGTAATTTACTCTATCATCTTCTCTCGCCTTCTTTTGGCATAACGATCATATCAATACGCCCCTGATTTTTTTAGAACAACTTTTATTGTCTTCAGCAGTATTTTAATATCCATCCAGAGGGACTGGTTCTTGACATACCCTGCATCATATCTTATCCAGTCGTGGAAAGGGGCTTCACTCCTACCCTGTATCTGCCATAATCCTGTTATACCCGGTTTTACTTTCAGCCTTGTATCACGCCAACTTGGGCTGAATTGCATCTCATCCATTATCAATGGCCTTGGGCCGACAAGACTCATTTCTCCCTTAAGAACATTGAATAGCTGAGGGATTTCATCGAGGCTGGTATTTCGTAATATCCTTCCAACTCTTGTGATTCTTGGGTCATTTGATATCTTAAACATCGGGCCATCAATCTCTTTAATAGCAATTAGTTCTTTTTGGAGTTTCTCGGCATTGGCAACCATCGTCCTAAACTTTATCATACCAAACAATTTGCCCTCCCTGCCACATCGCTTTTGAATATAAAATACGGATCCTGGAGAATCGATCTTTATCACAATAGCAAATAATAATAATAAAGGAAAGAGAAGAATAATGCCAGTGGCAGAAAGAATGATATCCATTATTCTCTTTGATATTTCATATATCTTCTGTCTGCTCCCTATGGTGGATACAACATCTGATAAGTTAATAATTCCTTTTATACTTTGGTCTGAGGGGATCAGGCTAACATCTCTAATGGATAATCCGTTTAACAAAATCATATTATTGCTATAAAAATTATCTGGAATATCGGCTCTCTCACCTATGATTGAATATTCAATCCTCGACTTTTTTGATAAAGATATGCCACCCCATAGAATACTCTCACGAATTACAACCTCCTCTGATATCAGGCATTTTTTGCCAATGACTGTTGGTCCGATGATTTGTGCCCAATCTTTTATCTCACAACCATCGCCTATAAAAATCGGACCTAATAAATAGGCTTTGGGAGAGATTTTCACATTCTTGCCGACCCACACCCCTTTTGTTATCTCTTCCTTGTCATCAAAATATTTATGGCCGTTTTTCAAAAGAAGGTCTCGATGGATATTGATGTAATCGTTCATGTTTCGGAGAAGGGAGTGAAACCCTTCAATTTCACACGCAGAGACATTCAAACCTTCTCTTTGTAAGGCAGGTATTAATTGTTCCTTGATGTCCTTATAATTCTTTCGGTCAATAAATCTTAGTATGATTGGATCGAAGAGATATATACCAGAAGGTCTCCATGGCGATCTCCTATCCACTGAAGAGTGAATGATATGGAAACTGTTAATCATGCTATCGTTGTTAATTGTAACATTCTCTTCAATCTTACGACCATTCTCTCGGTATACTCCAACAGTAGCAATTGAATCTGTTTCTTTGTAAAACTCAATAAACTTATTTAAATTTATACTTTCCGAAAAAAGATTGCCTTCAATAACAAGGAAGGGTTCTTTGTCTAAAATATTCTCAAGATCCTTGAGTGCCCCAGCCGTTCCTCTCGGTCTATCTTCCTTATGGAATTTAATATTAATCCCTGGAACCTTATTCTGTTTTAAATAGTCAGGGATTTTCGCTTCTTCAGGCAAGGAGATGATTATTTCCTCAAAACCATTCTTTCTTAAAAAATCTACGGTATACTCTATAAGAGGTTTATTAAGGACAGGAAACATCCATGTTGGGCAATAATTGGTCAAAGGAGCTAAGTGGGTATTTTGCCCTCCTGCCAGGATTACAGCTTTTTTAACCCATTGTTCAGTAGGAAGAACTTTCATAATTACTATCTCCTGATCTAAGAAAAAATTATTTAACCCTTACATTCTTACTTAGGTAACTTCTCTGTTAAGGGAGAAAGTGTTACTTCAAGGTTCGATGCTGGTCTAAAGAGATTGCATTTATTTCAAAATCTTATTTTAAATAGTCCCATAACAGAACTGTTAAAAAGAATATTTATTGGTTGCAGCAAGAGGTTTGGAAAAAATATGGCTCCGCCAGCACAATTATAAATACGAAATAATTGGAAATTTAGTGAAATCGTTTTCAAACAAATGACAATAAATGCAAATTTGATTCCAATTCAAAATTAGGCACTGCTTAATGAGTTTATTCTATTGTTTTAATTATACTTTTCTATTTATATAGTGCCATAATTATTGGTTCAAAGAAGTCCTTTAGTGTGTAACAGATTACCACTTATTGGAAATAAAGTTCCATTAGATGTTCTATTGAAAAGAGGCCTTTTAGAAACTTTTTGTCCGATCTCACCGCTGATGGTCTTTTCCACTCCTCCCACTCCTTAACTAAAATCGCTTCAAACCCATTGACTTGCTTCGCCTGCTTTTATTAGTTATTTTCCAAAATTTCACTTTTTTGATATAATTGGTTACAGGTAAATGAAGGGGGTGGAAATATGAATTTTAAAAAATGGTTAATACTATTGATGGTGGTCGCCATGATCTTAACATTGGATTTACCCATATTTGCAGTCAATGGTAGATCCAATCGGGCTACCCTTCGAGGGCTAAAAGGAGTTGGAATACTCGTAGAACAATTGCCACCTGAGGTTGAAAGGGAAGGGCTCGTCAGAAATCAACTACAGATGGAGGCAGAATCTAAGCTTCGGATGGCAGGGATAAAGGTATTAACAAAAGAGGAATGTTCAAAGACGCCGGGAGAGCCATACCTTTACATCAATATTAATGTGAATTTGGCAAAAACTGAAAGTGAGATTTACCCCTATACCATCGATGTGATGTTAATACAAAAGGTTTCTCTCCTACGGGGTCCAGAACAAATTACGTATGCAGTGACCTGGTCAACGGGTGGAGTGGGGTCGATAGGGAAAATTATATTGAGCCAACTCCGAGACAGTGTGGAAGAGGTAGTGGATATCTTTATTAAAGCCTATCTGGGTGAAAATCCAAAATAATGTTGAAATTTAATTAGAATTATGTTAATTAAATTAAAAATTATTTTGAGGTTCTGAGATGGCAAAGGTATGTGAGATTTGTGGAAAAGGGCCGGTCTTTGGCCACAATGTGAGCCATGCCAACAACAAGACTCGGAAAGTCTGGTATCCCAACCTCCATAAGGTGAAGGCGATCAAAGAGGGAAGGACGATTCGGATGAAGATCTGTTCCCGATGCCTTCGCTCAGGGTTGATTACCAAGGCCGCATAAAAGCATAGAGCAAAGTGCCTGCCTACTGCAAGCAGGCATAGAGCATAGTGTTAAAACCGTTTGCGCTTTGCGCCTTCTGAGTCGTTAGGATTCGGCCTGTGTTTCAACTCTCATTCTTTCCACTCGATGAATCCCTTTGATCCTTTCGAGACCTTTGATCACCTTCTTGAGATGGTTCAGATCTCGAATCTCCAGCTCAAAAATACTGATTGCCTTTTTATCATCCGTTGTATCAACCCTTGCATTTGTGATGTTAGCTTCATTGGAGGAGATCGAACTGCTAATCTCGGCCAATAACCCTTTTTTATCTTCAGAATAGATACGGAGTCGTACGGGGTAGCTGTATTCTTTTGTGGAATCCCATTCTACTTCCACCTTCCGGTTGGGATCATCGTCTATCACATTCTGGCAATCGACAGTATGAATCGTTACTCCCCTTCCTCTTGTGATGAACCCTACCACCTTATCTCCGGGCACAGGGTTGCAGCACCCTGCGTAACGAACCATTACATTGTCAATTCCTTTGATGAGGAGGGCGTCTTTGGGACTGCTGCGGGTGATCTTTTGGATGAGGGATTTTAAACGGCCTTCTTCTTGTTCCTCTTTCTGTTCCAGCCTTTCCTGAGGGAGGATCTTTCCAAGGATCTGGTTGACAGTCAGTTTTCCATAACCGACAGCAGCAATGAGATCATCCACTCCTTGGAAACTGAATTCGGCAGCCACTTTGGCCAACTCTCCTGCCTTGATCAATTTGGTTTGTTGGAGATTGTATTTCCGAAGCTCCTTCTCCAAGATCTCTTTACCAAGGGCGATCGATTTTTCCCTCTCCTCTGTTTTAAACCATTGACGAATTTTTGTTTTGGCCCGTGGGGTCTTGACAAATTTAAGCCAATCTTTGCTGGGTTTTTGGTTTGGGGAAGTGAGAATCTCAACAGTATCCCCGCTTCGAAATTCATATTTCAGAGGAACGATCTTTCCATTTACTTTTGCTCCTACACAATGATTTCCGATATCGGAGTGGATGCTGAAAGCGAAATCGATAGGGGTGGCTCCGACAGGAAATTCCTTAACTTCTCCTTTCGGGGTGAAGATGTAGACTTCAAGGGGGAAGAGGTCCACTTTTACACTCTCAATAAATTCTGCGTCATCCTTTAAATCTCGCTGCCATTCTAATAGTTGTCGAAGCCAAGTAAAACGCTTGTCATCCGCTTCATTAAATGCCTTTCCCTCTTTGTATTTCCAATGGGCAGCGATCCCCTCTTCTGCAATCTTATGCATCTCATGAGTCCGAATCTGGATCTCAATCCGCTCGCCATAAGGTCCAATGACAGCGGTATGAAGGGATTGATACATATTCTCTTTCGAAAGCCCAATATAATCTTTGAATTTTCCTGGAATGGGTTTCCAGAGGGAATGGATGATCCCAAGTACGTCGTAACATTCTTTAATGGTATTGACGATGACTCGAAAGGCGGTGATGTCGTAGACCTGATTAAAATCGATATGCTGGTCTTTCATTTTCAAATAGATACTATAGATCTGCTTTAATCGACCGGTGACCTCACCCTCGATATGATTTTCGTAAAGTTTCTTCATAAAGGTTCGTTTCACTTCGTCGATATAACGAGATCTTTCCTTCTCCTTCTTGGCGATCTTGCGTTGGATTTCTTCATAGATATCAGGATGGAGGTATTGAAAGGCAAGGTCTTCTAATTCTGTTTTGATCCAGTCAATGCCGAGCCGGTTGGCTAAAGGAGCATAGATATCAAGGGTTTCTTGAGCGATCTCGCCCTGTTTTTCAGGTGTGTGGTACTTAAGGGTTCGCATGTTATGGAGGCGATCAGCTAATTTAATCAAAATGACCCGGATGTCCTTCACCATGGCTAAAATCATCTTCCGGAAATTCTCTGCTTGGTCTTCTTCAGAGGATCGAAGAGAGATCTGGCTGATCTTGGTCAAACCGTCCACCAGTTGAGCAATTTCTTTCCCAAAGTTTTCGCTGATCTCTTCGAGGGTGGTTAAAGTATCCTCTACAGTATCGTGAAGAAGTCCAGTGGCAAGACTGGCGACATCGAGTTTGAGTTGAGTCAAAATTCCAGCCACCTCGAGGGGATGAATAAGATAAGGTTCTCCAGAAAGACGAGTCTGCCTCAAATGGACTTTGGCAGAGAAGACATAAGCCTTTCTTAAAAGGTCCATGTCGGCGTTAGGATTGTAGGAAGCCAGTCGATCTAAAATATCATTGAATCTCAACATCTTAATTCCATGATACCTATAACTATTGGAAAATTCAAGGGGGAGGGGGTCCTCCTTGTCGATGACAAAAGTTTTGACAGGGGTAGAAATGAAATTTATAATGGGTTTTGCCTAAACGTTGGAAGAGGTTCAAGATGAAACGTTGGTGGATTGGTATTTTGGTGGTTGTTGGCATTGCCGGTCTTGTATATTATTTATTCACCCGAGATAAAGGGGGAGGGGATGTTTTTATCAAGGTCTCAGGAAATATCGAAACGACAGAAGTTGACGTTGGATTCAAGATTGTCGGACGGATTGTCAGCCTCTCTGTTCAGGAAGGGGATTGGGTCGAAAAAGGAAAGGTGATTGCAAAATTGGATGATGAGGACCTCCGCCAACGTCTCGAAGTCACAAGAGCTACATTAAGGTCAGCCCAGGCTCGTTTAGAAAAATTGTTAGCAGGCTCAAGGCCGGAGGAGGTGAGGGAAGCGGAGGCCAGCCTCCATCAGGCCCAATTCGATTTCGAGAATAAAAAAGTTCAATATGAACGAACGAAGGCCCTCTTTGGTAGGCATGTGATTCCTAAAGAAATTTTAGATAATTCGGAGACAGGATATAAGATCGCAAAGGCTGTCTTACAGAAGGCAACTGAAAATTACAATCTGGTAAAGGAGGGGCCGAGAAAAGAGGATATCGAGGATGCCAGAGCCCAGGTGGAACAGGCCAGGGCTTCTCTGAGACTGGCGGAGACTCAGCTCAGTTATACGGTTCTTCATTCCCCTATCTCTGGAGTTGTTTTGGTTAAATCTGGTGAAATCGGCGAAGTCATCAATCCGGGAAGATCGATCCTTACCCTGGCTGATATTGAAAATGTTTGGTTGAAAGCCTATATCCCAGAGACCGATCTCAGTCGGGTGAAGTGGGGGCAGGAAGTGATGGTGACGACGGACCTCCGGCCTCAAAAAGCGTACCAAGGGAGAATATCATTCATTTCGTCTCAAGCTGAATTCACACCCAAGCAGATTCAGACAGAAAAAGAGAGAGTCACCTTAGTTTACCGGATCAAAGTTGACATTCCAAATCTGGATCGGGAACTGAAGCCCGGGATGCCAGCCGATGGAAGGATTTTCACAATGTCATCTGCACCCAGCAAACCCTAATGTTATCCATTCAAACGAATAATCTGACCAAGACCTTTGGATCGTTAGTCGCTGTCAGCCAATTGAATTTGGAGGTGAAGACCGGAGAGATCTTTGGCCTTGTAGGTCCAGATGCTTCCGGCAAGACGACCACCCTCCGGATGTTATGCGGAATTCTCCCTCCTGATGGAGGAGAGGCGAGGGTGGCTGGTTTTGATATCCGAAAAGAGGCAGAACTTCTAAAGGAAAAGGTAGGTTATCTTCCCCAACGGTTTGGGCTCTATGGAGATCTGACTGTCCTCGAAAACATTCATTTCTACGCGGACCTTTTTCAGGTATCGAAGCAGAGGAGGAAGGAGAGGATAGAAAGGCTGCTTCGATTTGCCAACCTTGAACCTTTTGGGAGACGAAAAGCTCAGGATCTTTCCGGTGGAATGAAACAGAAGTTAGGGTTGATCTGTGCGTTGATTCATACCCCCCAACTCCTCTTTTTAGATGAACCGACCACCGGAGTCGATCCCCTCTCTCGAAGGGATTTCTGGGTCATCCTCTATGACTTGTTAAAAGAGGGGGTGACCATTCTTTTTTCAACCTCCTACATGGATGAGGCAGAGCGATGCAGTCGCATAGGTTTGATCTACCAAGGGAAGTTATTGATCGCTGATAGGCCCTCGGCTGTAAAAGCTCAGATGGAAGGGGCAGTGTTGGAACTGCGTTTGGAGGATTATCAGAAAGGTATAAAGATGTTAGAAGGGATCGGATCTTTCCGTAGCCTTGTCTTGTCAGGGGATAAAATTCATGTCTTGGTGGATGATCCTCAGGAAGGAGAAAGGATCATTCGAGAAGTTTTAAAGGCGCAGGGGATGGAGGTATTGGGTTTGATAGCGGTCAGACCCACACTTGAGGACGCCTTTGTCTCCATGGTCCAAGGGAGGAAAAAATAATTAAGAGTTATAAATGAAGAATTAAGAGTTAAAGATTCACAACTCTCAACTCATAATTCATAACTCATAATTCATAACTCCAAACTCATAACTTATGACTATGCCAACTCTTGCGGTTGAGGTTGAAGACCTCGTCAAAACATTTGGGACTTTTGTTGCAGTTGATCACATCCATTTCCAGGTGGCGAAGGGAGAAATCTTTGGATTTCTAGGACCCAATGGAGCTGGAAAGTCCACTACCATCCGAATGCTCTGCGGACTTTTAATGCCCACTTCTGGGAAAGGTAGAGTCGCAGGAATTGATATCGTAGAAGAACCGGAGAAGATTAAGCAGGTGATCGGCTATATGTCTCAAAAATTCTCCCTTTATGAAGACCTGACCGTAATGGAAAACCTTCACTTTTTCGGAGGGATTTACGGTCTTTCCGGATCCCTCCAAAGAGAAAGGGAGGGGCAGGTGTTGGAGATGGCCGGGCTAAAAGAACTCCGGGATCGGATCACCCGGACACTGGCTGTCGGCTGGAAGCAGCGTCTGGCATTAGGCTGCGCCATCCTCCATCATCCCTCTATTCTCTTTTTAGACGAACCTACCTCCGGAGTGGATCCGATCTCACGAAGAAATTTCTGGAGTTTGATCCAGCAGATGGCAGAAAGGGGTGTAACGACCTTTGTCACAACCCACTATATGGATGAAGCTGAATATTGCGATCGATTGGCATTGATCTATCAGGGGAAGATCATCGCCCTCGGAACCCCGACCGATTTGAAATTAAAGACCCTTACACGAGGAGTCATGGAAGTGGAATGCGATCCACTCATCCCGGCTCTTGATCTTCTGAAGAAGGAGCCCTGGATCTTAGAATCGGCAGTGTTTGGAAATGGCCTCCATGTGATCGGGAAAGAAGGGGTTGATTCAGAACAGGCCATCGAGGCTTTATTTCAGACTCATGGGATTGTCCTGAAAAGAATAGAATGGATCAGGCCTTCCTTGGAAGATGTCTTTGTTTCATTGATCGGAAGAGAGGAGGAGAGATGAATCCTTCTCGCACCTGGGCCATTGCAAGAAAAGAATTTATCCACATCTATCGGGATCCAAGAAGCTTGGCATTGGTGATTCTCATGCCAGCGCTCCTGATGCTTCTATTTGGTTATGCAGTGACCCTCGATGTGAAAAAAGTACCGATGGCCGTTTTGGACCATGACGGAACCCAAGAAAGCCTATCTTTCACCCATCGGTTCAGTGGTTCTCCCTATTTCTCCCTTCACATTTTTGTTCAAGATGAAAAAGAGATGAAGAGACTCATTGACGAGGGAACAGTCAAGATGGGATTGGTCCTTCCATGGGATTTCTCAAAGAAGGTGAAGGCTGGGAGGAAGGCCATTGTTCAAGTATTATTAGATGGGAGTGATTCCAATACAGCGAATATCATCCTCAATTATGTCCAGGCCATCGCCCGTCAATACACACAAGAAAAGACCTTCTTAAAAATAGAACGGATGGGAAAGGAAAGGCCGAATCCGCCTGTGGAGGGTCGGACGAGGATCTGGTTCAATGAAGAACTGGAATCGAAGAATTATTTCATCCCGGGATTGGTGGCTGTGATCATGTCGATCATCGGAGTGCTCCTCACCGGGCAGGTCATTGTTCGGGAATGGGAGAAGGGAACGATGGAGCTCCTCATCTCAACTCCGGTTCAAAAGGGGGAATTAATCATCGGGAAATTATTTCCATACTTTTTTTTAGGCCTTTTGGATCTTTTTCTTGCTGTTTGGATGGCAAAATGGGTCTTTCAGGTTCCATTGAGGGGAAGCATCACACTCCTTTTCCTCCTCTCTTGCATCTATCTCCTCGTGGCCTTGGCTCTCGGTTTGACCATCTCCACGGTAACAAGGACACAACTTCTGGCTAATCAGATGGCCATGATCATCGGGTTCCTTCCCACGTTTCTTTTATCAGGGTTTACCTTTGTCATTGCCAATATGCCTTTATGGCTCCAGATCATCACCTATGGGATTGCCCCCCGATATTACGTAACGATTCTGAAGGAGATCTTTCTGAAGGGAGCGGATATCTCCTTTCTTTGGAAAGAGACCCTGATATTGATTGGAATGGCAATCGCAGGGCTCTGGGTAGCAACCAAGAGTTTTAAAAAGGAATTACGATAAAAATATAAGGAAGGATGGAATAATGGAGTATTGGAATAGTGGAAAACTAAGGATAGAAAGATTTAAAAAATTCTTTTTCCATCATTCCATTCTTCCAATATTCCAACATGTTTTTTATGTTTAAACGAGTTCGGTACCTCTTTGTGAAAGAGTTAATCCAGGTTCTAAGAGATAAGCGGTTAAGGATCACCCTCGTCATCCCTCCCCTTTTTCAGTTGATCATCTTCGGATATGCCGCAAATCTGGATGTGAAGAATATCTACACCGCTTTTCGAGATCTTGACCAGACTGTGGATTCGAGGGACCTCATCGCTCGATTTGGAAGTTCAAAATATTTTGATATCGTTTCTTTTCCTCAGACCCCAAAGGAAATTGAAGACTTTATTAAAAAAGGGAATATCATCATGAGCATTGAGATCCCCAGTGGGTTTTCGAAAAAGCTAAAAAAAGGGGAGACCGCCGACGTCCAGATTCTCCTCGACGGAACCGAGTCGAATACCGCAATGATCGCCCTGGGCTATGTGAATCGCATTCTTTCAGAATATTCAACGGTGGCTTTTATAAAAAGGCTGAACCAGGAAGGAATGATCGGTTTCGAGGAGGCCGGAGTAGAATTAGCACACCGGACCTGGTTCAATCCAAATTTCGAAAGTCGATACTTTTATGTGCCAGGGGTCATCGCTTCCATTGCCTTTCTCCTCCCCATCATCCTTACGGCCCAGGCCATTGTGAGGGAGAGGGAGATCGGAACACTCGAACAGATCATGGTCACCCCCATTCGTCCCTGGGAACTGGTCTTGGGGAAGACGGTTCCCTTTGCTTTGATCGGTCTTCTGGATGTGATTATGATTGCCCTCATTGGCGTATTATGGTTTGAAGTCCCCCTTCGAGGAAATCCCCTCATCCTTTTTTTAGGCAATGTCCTCTTTTTAATGAGTTCAGTGGGTGTGGGCCTCTTCATTTCCACCGTCTCTTCAACACAGCAGCAAGCTCAGATCTCTACCTTCTTGTTCATGATGCCCGCCTTTATCCTATCTGGTTTTGCCTTTCCATTAGAGAATATGCCGCAGTGGATTCAATATATAACCTATATAAACCCCCTACGATACTTTTTGATCATCGTCCGAGGCGTCTTTTTGAAAGGGATCGGATTGGATATACTCTGGCCTCAGATGTTGGCACTTGCAGTTTTGGGCGGGTTTATGATCCTCTTAAGTTCCTTGAGATTCCAGAAGAGGCTCAAATGAAAAAGGGTTCAAGGATTCGAGGGTTCATGGGTTCAAGGGTTTACATTCCAAATTCTTTATTCCTTATCATTTTTATCCTTTCGCTTCACCACTCGAACCATAGACCCCTTGGACCCCTTTGTGGGACCCTTAAGAGGAGACCTGGATTGTGTTATGAAGAACCTATTGATGAAGATTTATCGTGCACTTTATAAGGCTTATGGTCCACGGCACTGGTGGCCTGGAGAGACTCCTTTTGAGGTGATGGTGGGAGCTATCCTTACCCAAAATACTTCTTGGAAAAATGTGGAAAAAGCGATTCAAAAGCTTAAGAATAAGGGATTTTTAAGTGCAGAAGGGATTCGTCAACTTAGGAAATCACAGTTGGCCCCCCTGATCAGATCTTCAGGTTACTATCGAATCAAGGCCGATCGTTTGAAGGCCTTCGTGAGTTTTCTATTTGAAGAATATAATGGAGATCTAAAGAAGATGAGGAGAGAAAGGATGGAAACGTTGCGGGAGAAACTCCTGGAAGTGAAGGGAGTCGGACCTGAAACGGCAGATAGCATCCTTCTTTACGGACTTAAAAAACCAATTTTTGTTGTCGATGCTTATACAAAACGAATCCTTTCAAGACATGGGATCATTTCAGAGCAAGCTTCTTATGGAGAAATCCAGGATCTCTTTATGAACCATCTTCCTCCTGATGAAAGACTATTTAATGAATACCATGCCCTCCTTGTACATCTGGGGAAAACTGCGTGCAGAAAGATACCGAGATGTGATAGTTGTCCCCTAAAAGAGATAAAGTGTCTAAAGTGATGAGTGACTAAAGTGCCTAAAGTTCAATTTCTTAAAAACTTTAGTTCACTTTAGCTCACTTATAACTTTGTGAAGTAAAGATGGCTTACTGGGAAAAAGAGATTCGAAGTTTAATAGGGAAGGCCATCCATCGTTTCGGATTGGTCCAGGATGGAGACCGGATCTTAGTGGGGGTTTCAGGAGGAAAGGACAGTCTCACACTGCTAAACCTCCTTCAGGAGCGTCAGAAACGGGTTCCGATTGATTACGAGCTGATCCCTGTCCACATTGACTTAGGTTTTGATTCTGGAAGAGCTGAAGTCCTGAAAGGCTTTTTTGAAATGCACGGCCTTCCGTATCATATTGAATTCACAGATATCGGAAGGAAGGCGAACAGTTCTGAGAATCGAGAGAACCCCTGTTTCCTTTGCTCCTGGGAGAGGAGAAAGCAGCTCTTCCATCTGGCCCATCGTTTGAAATGTAACAAGATTGCCCTTGGTCATCACAAGGACGACATCATCGAAACACTTCTCTTAAATATTTTTTACTCCGGCGAGATCAGCACCATGCTTCCCCTTCAAACCTTGTTCAAGGGGAAAATTACTCTCATTCGGCCATTAGCCCTTTTGGAGGAGAAGAAGATTGAGCGGTTCGCCAAGGAGATGGAACTCCCATTTGGTCCCAGCGGTTGCCCGAGTTCTGGAAAGACAAAGAGAAGAGAGGTGAAGGAATTGATTGAGTCCCTGGAGAAAAAGAACCGCAGGGTGAAGGGCAATATCTTTCGATCTCTGTCCAATATTAAAATGGATTATACCTTCTCAAAATGGAGAGATTGATAAGTGCTTCACCCTCCGGTGAACAGTTTGTCCATATCCACCGAGTGTGTGAGACCATCGAAGAAGCTTTGGAAGAAGCAGAGGCCATCCTCATCACTGTCCCGGCTATTGCCCATGAATACTATGCCCATGCTTGCGCACCCTACCTCAAAAATGGACAGATGGTTGTCCTAAATCCTGGATCCACAGGAGGGGCTTTAGCCTTTAAAAAGATTCTGCGGGAAAGGGGAGCAAGAATGGATGTCCCCATCTGCGAGACAAACACCTTGACCTATATCTGTCGTCTGGTTGGTCCTTCCAGAGTGAAAATCACATCTCGGTCGAAAGTCCAGTTTGCATCGCTCCCGGGTAAGAAGACAATGGAATGCTATCAGATATTTAAGGGGCTCTTTCCTGAAAGTACAGAACGGAAGAACGTTCTGGAGACATCACTGACCAATATCAACGCAGTGCTCCATCCACCGGGAATGATTTTGAATGCCGGGTGGATTGAACACGCGAAGGGAAATTTTTCTTACTACTGTGAAGGCACTACTCCGGCTGTTGCCCGGGTCATGGAGAAGGTTGATAAGGAAAGAATGGCTATCTGTCAGAAGCTCAGTTTCAAGAGCGATCGGTTTTTGGATTTCTTCTATAAAGCAGGTTCAACCAGCGAAAGGGCTTACCAATCCGGTTCTCTTTATCAGGCCCTTCAAGAAAGCGAACCCAATCGGTTTATCCGGGCGCCCGAGAATCTCTCCTACCGTTTTTTAACCGAAGATATTCCCTTTGGAATCGTTCCCATGGCTTATCTGGGAAGGATGTTAGATGTTCCTGCGCCTATTATCAATGCTTTGATTGATCTGGCTTCGATTATTAATGGAATAGATTACTGGAAGACTGGGTGGACACTGGAAAAGATGGGCATTCAAGGGATGAGCCTTGAGGGGCTCTTGAACTATGTCGAGAATGGAATTTCAGCTTGACAAACAGATAGAAATTCAATATTAATCATTTTCGTTCGATTTTTGCGGTGGGTCAGAATGTTAATCTTTAACTGTCGAAAAATAGAGTAGAAAGGAGGATCTTATGAAGAAGTATGTCATCGTTTTGTTAATCATCATGCTGGCATTCGTCATTTGGATCAGTACGAGCGAAAGAAG
This sequence comes from Nitrospirae bacterium RBG_13_39_12, assembly GCA_001805125.1. Classification (GTDB taxonomy): domain Bacteria; phylum Nitrospirota; class Thermodesulfovibrionia; order Thermodesulfovibrionales; family SM23-35; genus RBG-13-39-12. Next base: position 14,956 of record MHEF01000121.1, on the reverse strand, counting down.
GGCAGTAGGTCAGGCGAAAAGGGAGCCTATCAAGATCGGGTTGCTTGCTGAAAAAACAGGGGGGCTGGCGGCCTATGGATATTCTCATGAGAAGGTGATGGTGGCAGCGGTCGAAAAGGTGAACAAAGAGGGAGGGATTGCGGGCCGCCCTATCGAACTTTACGTGGAAGATACAGAATCGAAGCCTTCAGTGGGGGCTTTGAAATTTAGAAAGTTAGTTGAGACAAACGGGGCAAGTTTTGTCTTCGATTCCAACCATTCGGGAATCTGTATCGCATGCGCCCCTATCGCCAAAGAGCTTCAGACGCCCTATTTCCCCTGTGGTTCTGCGACAGAGATCTCAGGAGATAAAGGGAACCGGTATGTCTTTCAGTCAGCCACAAATGTGAGAGAGGAGTGCAAGGCTGCGGCGAAGTTTGCGATTGAGAAGATAGGAAAGAAATGGATGACCGTCGTCGTCGATTTTGCCTGGGGATGGGCAAACGAGAGCGACTTCAAAACCTATATTACGGAAAGCGGCGGGACCGTGCTCGGAGCGATCCGGGTACCCCTGGGCACGGGTGACTGGCTTCCTTATTTAAAAGGCAAAATCCCGAAGGAGGCAGAAGCAATCTACTTTGCATGCTATGGTTCTGACTTCCTCTCCTTCATCAGAGATTTGCATGCGGTGCGGCCTGACATCAAAAAACTGGGCGCCGTCTATGCCTTTTCGGCTCAGGATCCAAAGCAGCTCGGTGCTCCCGCAGAAGGGGCTTATTGCATCACCTCCTATCCCACCCGCCTGGAGGGGTTGAACACCAAATTTAATAAGGCTTATCGGGATCTGATCAAAGTCGATGGGGATGGGAAGGAGATTGGCACAGGCAAATATTTTGTTTTGGCTTATGACTGGGCGGTCTGGCAACCTTTCTTTGCGCTCAAAGCGGCTATTGAGAAGAGTGGATGGAAAGGAAGAGCAGACACGCCAAAGGTTATTAAGACTTTGGAAGGCATGGTCTTCAAGGAGAGTTTAGAGTTTCCTCAGGGGGATATGCATATCCGTGCTGAAGATCACTTTACTATTACAGGACTCTATATAGAACAGATCCAAAAGGGAGAGATAAAGGTGGTGGCAAGGATCCCTGCAAAGGATGCGACTTATCCACCTGCAATTGATCATACAAAAGAACCATTATAAATTTATAAGACCTAAATTGAGCGATTCTTAATAATTATTATTAAAGATAAACCCTTCTGGATTCCCGTTCCCCGCCTTTGCGGGGACAAGTTTACCCCTGCGAAAGCAGGGGGGAAATGACATTTTCATTCATTGGGTGGTAGTCGTCATTCCTGCGGAAGCAGGAATCCAGTATCTTTGATGTAATGAATAACGAAAAATCGCTCAATTTAGGTAAGAGAAAGTTCTTTAACGGGTCCTAAGCCTATAGGGTTTTAGATTAAAAACACGCCTTGGAATAGAGGTGTTTATCGTTGCCAGAGATTGTAACCACCATTCTCTTCCTTCTTGTTAATGGCCTGATCTGGGGCCTCATCGTCGCTCTAATAGCCATTGGCCACTGCCTCATCTTTGGTGTCATGGGGATCGTGAATATGGCCCATGGTGATATTTACATGGTAGGGGCTGTCCTTTCCTTTTATGTGGTAGGAATGCTTGGGAACTTTTGGCTGAGTTTGATATTGGTTCCGGCCATCGTCATCTTGGTTTCAGCGCCGGTGGAGCGTTTTATATTGAGACCCTATGAAGGTCATCATTCTTCCACCATGATCGCCACAGTTGGGATTTCGTTCATCATTCAACAAATCGCCCTTGGGACTTATGGGGGAATTCCCAAAAAGATAATCAGTCCTTGGCCCATCAGTTTTAATTTCCTTGGTGTGGACTATCCTGGTTACCGCTTGTTGGTCGCCTGCATTTCTGTTCTTATCCTTGTGGGCCTCTGGCTTTTTTTATACAAGACCTCCTATGGGATTTTGGTCAGGGCATCCATGCAGGATAGAGAGATGGCAAGCGCGATGGGTATCGACGTCAACAAGGTGCTCATTACCACTTTCGCCATGGGTAGTGTCCTTGCGGCTGTAGGGGGAGTCCTTGCTGCTCCTATCAACCAGGTTTTCTACCTGATGGGCGATAATGTGATTCTACTCTCTTTCATCGTGGTGATTATCGGTGGTCTGGGTAGCCTCAAGGGTACTTTGATCGCCGCGTTATCACTCTGTTCATTAGAAGGAGTGCTGGCTTCTGTGCTTTCTCCCACGAAGGCCAGGGCAGCGATTTTTGTCATTATGATCATGATACTCATACGTCGTCCTCAGGGCTTGTTCAGGGATTGAAGCCATTGGCTAAAAAGGGAATGGATATGGAATTTGAGAAGGTGGGCGAGAAAAGAACTACCCTCAATTACTTCGCCATCACCTTTTTACTCCTGTGGGTGGTAATGGGAATCCTCCTGCCCAAAGGTGCGAGATCATTGGTGACCCATATGATGATCTTCTCTATTTTGGCCATGGGATACGATGTCTGTTTTGGTCTTACGAACCAGTGCAGCTTGGGCCATTCTGTCTTTTTTGGTGGAGGGGCCTATGGGGCTATTTTTTCTATACTCCATCTGAAGTTTGGAATTTTACCCTCCATCTTCTTCAGCGTGGGGGCAGGCCTTCTCCTGTCGCTGATCGTGGGATTGATCTGTGTACGCCTCTCAGAAGCTTACTTTGTCATCATCACCGCTATTTTTTTCGCCGTATTCCATCTATTAGCCATGGATATGACATGGTTGACAGGTGGAGATGATGGCCTCTCCATTAAACTTCCATCCATTTCTCTTGGACCTGAAACCATTTCCCTCTACAATCCATGGGTCAATTACTATTTTGTCCTAATATTCCTGGCCGTAAGCTATTTAATCTTGAACAGGATAGCCAGATCTCCAATGGGGAGGGTCTTTGTGTCGATCCGAGAAAATGAGAAAAGAGTGCAGTTCTTAGGATATAATGTCTATCGCTATAAGCTGATCGCCTTTATCGTCTCAGGGATGTTTGCCGCCTTGAGCGGTGGTCTTTATGCCCTGACACTTCGTTATGGGTCTGCTGATTTCTTTAGTTTTCATTGGTCGATCATGCCTGTTGTCTGGTGTCTCATCGGCGGCCTTGGAACGCTTGCAGGTTCGTGGATAGGGGTAGTGATCATGTCTTTATTCCAGTATTACGTGAGTGCTTGGTGGACATACTATTTGATACTCTTTGGTATTATTATCTTACTGATTTTAAGGATATCCCGTAAAGGCATTCTGGGATATGTGATCAGCAGGAGGTTGACATAAAGGGCCATGGCCTCTGGCAGCAATCTTTTAGAAACCGTTTCAGTGACGATGCGTTTTGGCGGTTTAACAGCTCTTGATGACGTCACCTATACTATCAAAGAGAGGGAGGTACGGGGTATCATAGGACCAAACGGGGCTGGAAAGACCACTCTTTTTAATGTCATCACCGGTGAGTTGCAGCCGACATCAGGAAAGATATTTTTAAGAGGCGAGGAGATCACCCATCTCACTCCCCATATCATCTGTCAGAAGGGTCTGAGTCGAACCTTTCAATTAACATTTATCTTTCCAGAGATGACCGTTTATGAGAGTATTTGGGTGGGAGTGAACTCGAGGGCAAAGCGGCCATGGAATCCAGTGACCCTTGCTCATCATGTGGCTGATCTCTCTCAAAAGACACAGGAGATCTGTCACTTGGTTGGGTTAAAGGAGAAAATGAACGAATTGGCCTCCAATCTTTCTTATGGAGATCAAAAGATTTTAGAAATAGGCATGGCCATTAGCACCCAACCCTCTGTCCTTCTCCTGGATGAACCCACGCAAGGGGTGAGTCCGAAAGAGACGGACAATATTTTAGAAGTCGTTGAGAGGTTGTCAAAAAAGATGACAATTATTTTAATCGAGCATAGCATGGACGTCGTTCTGCGTCTCTGCCATATCATCACCGTTTTGAACGAAGGCCGGGTGATCGCCGAAGGTTCTCCTGATGAGATCAGCAAGAACGAAGAGGTTCAAAGAATATATCTTGGAGAGATCAGTTGAGTTTATTAAGAGTGGATGACATCCACACCTATTACGGGAGAAGTTATATTTTACAGGGAGCATCCCTGGAGGTAAAAAAAAAGGAGATCGTAGCCCTGTTAGGCCGGAATGGGGCTGGAAAAACCACTATGTTGAAGACCATCATGGGCCTCATCAAGCCCAGGGCAGGAACCATTTTTTTTAAAGATGCAGATATTACCAAGCTCGCAGCCTATAAGGTAGCGAGGAAGGGTATCGGATACGTTCCCCAGGGGAGGCATCTATTTCCAAAGATGACCGTATTGGAAAATTTAAAAACAGGCATGACTGACCAGTCGGATGAACGTCAGTTAGAGGGAGTTTTTCATCTCTTTTCGGTCCTTCGGGAGAGGCTGCATCAATTGGCAGGAACCTTGAGTGGAGGAGAACAACAGGCCCTCGCTATTTCAAGGGCGTTGGTAAAAAGACCTGAGATCCTTTTGTTGGATGAACCGACAACAGGCCTGATGCCCATTTTTGTTTCCAAACTGATGGAAGTCATCAAGAAGCTCAACGAGAGCGGGATGGCGATCTTGTTGGTAGAAGAAAAGATTCCTTTTGCATTAACGATGGCCGATAGCGTCTATTTTATGGTGAAGGGGAAGATAGAATACAATGCAGGAAAAGAAGAAGTTCAAGGGAAAAAAGAGGTTCTCATCCGATACCTCGGTGTGGAGGTCTGAGCCACCCTTAAGGGTTGCCCTACAAAAGATATAATGCGTTTGTATTAGTCCGGTTACCTCAGAAATTGGAAAGTATATTCCCAGTTATGGAATGGATTGCTTACAAAAAACCGAAAGATCTTTCTGAGGCTCTGATACTTTTAGAGGGGGCTGAGGGGAAGGGCCGCGTGATCGCTGGTGGGACAGACCTCATCCTGCAACTGAAACGGGGTGAGCATAGGGTCGATCTTCTTGTCGATATCACCGGGATAGATGAGTTAAAACAGATCCAGGAGGAGGACGGTTGGATTCGGATAGGAGCCGGAGTAACCCATGCCGAGGTGGCCCGAAGTGCTCTCATCCGAAGAGAAGCAGAAGCCCTCGCAAAAGGTTGTGGCCATGTGGGTTCTCCCCAGATCCGGAATATGGCGACATTGGTTGGAAATGTGATCAGTGCCCAACCTGCAGGTGATGGTGCAATTCCATTGATGGTTCTTGAGGCAGAGATAAAAGTGGTCTCAAAGAGTGGAGAGCGTTGGATCGCCTTGGAGGAGGCTTATCAAGGAGTAGGCATTTCAGCCGTTGATGCGAGAAAGGAGGTGGTGAAGGAAGTAAGGTTTCGGAAATTAGGAGAATATGGTGCGACAGGTTTCTTCCGGATGGCAAGGCGAAAAACCCTTGCCCTCCCTATTTTGAATGGAGCAGTTGCCATTGTCTTTAACCCTTCGAAGAAGCGAATTGAAAAGGCAAGAATAGCCATTGGACCTGTTGCAAAGAAACCCTTCCGGCCAAAAAACTCAGAGACCTATCTGGAAGCGAATGAGGTTTCTCCTGAGAGCCTTCTCGAAGCTTGCCGGATTGCTTCGGAGGAAGCCAGCCCAAGAGATAGCCTTCGTGGAAGCGCCTTCTATAGAAAGGAGATGGTAAGGGTCAATTTAATACGCACCATCGAAAAGGTATTGGAGGAAGCAAAGGGAAAGAAGTGACCTTTATTTTTATTGGGTTTTGAAGCGGGAAATCAAAATAACCGGACATCCAGCCTATGCGATGTCACAAAAAAGGAGGAAAATATGTTACGAAAAAGATTTGCGGTAGTATTCATTTTATGTGTAGGATTAACCTTCTGTTTACTTCGATTTTTAAGCGCCGACGTTGAACATGGTCTGAGCCCACGCGAAACGGTTTGTTTGAAAGAATTTCCAACCGATCCTGCGCTATTCAAAGGGGATCTGCAGCCCTATGTAAAAAAAATAATTGAACAGCATGGCAGGGAGGAGTGGAAAGCCTGCCTCTTGACCAATGAACTTCACCGGCACCTGGGAATGTTGTCTATCGTTGGGGCGAAGATGGGAGTTAGAGCGAGGGAGATCTTAGAGGCGCCCTTTGATGAATTAGATGTAATCTCCTTTTCCGGATATATCCAACCCTTGAGCTGTCTGAACGATGGGATTCAGGTATCGACAGGAGCGAGCTTGGGTCGAGGAGCCATCACGGTAGCCCCTCTCAATCAACCAGTGGCGATCTTTATGTATAAAGGTAAAAAGGTTACTTTAAAAGTAAAACCTGAGATCATGAAGGAGATAGGGAGTGTGGTTAAAGAATACTCCCAAAAATATACATTCCAGTCCCCGAAATACTTTCAGGAATTTGACAAAGTATCCATAGAAACTTGGTTGAAATGGGATCGGAAAAAGATATTTGAAGAGATTCTGGGTTAAGTCATAAAATGCTGATACAGGTCAAGGTGATCAAATGGAAGATGGAAGTAAAAAACCAATTAAAATAAGGGTGAACAGGTTTGAATATACCCTATCTGTCTCACCCGATCGTATGCTCCTCAATCTTTTACGTGAAGATTTGGGGCTCACTGGAACAAAGAAGGGATGCGGAGAGGGAGAATGCGGGGCGTGTACCATTGTTATGAATGGAAAGGCAGTGCTCGCCTGCCTCATTCCTGCTTTGAAGGCAGATGGGGCAGAGATCTTGACAGTGGAGGGATTGGCAGAGAAAGACAAACTACACCCTCTTCAACAGGCCTTCTGGGAAGTGGGGGCTGTGCAATGCGGTTATTGCACGCCAGGAATGTTGCTTTCGGCAAAAGTCCTCCTCGATGAAAATCCTGAACCCCTCATTGAGGAAGTGAAGGAGGCCATTTCAGGAAACCTCTGCCGCTGCACAGGCTATATAAAGATCATTCGAGCCATTCGGTTAGCTTCGGATAAGATGCGAAAGGAAAGGGGAGAGTCACTTGGTTAAAGATCTGAGGTATTGGCTAAAGAAGATTGAACAGGAAATTCCGGATGAACTGGTTTATGTATCTAAAGAAGTGGACCCATTGGCCTTCGAGGTGACGGCGGTCCTTCATCAGATGGAATGTCAGGGAAGGTTTGAGGCAGTTCTGTTTGAACGGGTGAAAGATATCAAGGGGAAATTAAGTCCTTTCAAGATTTTGATAAATACGTTCGGGACACTTCCAAAGATCGGAGCTGCCTTAGACATTCCGAAAGGTAAACGAATCGAGATCATCGAAAAGATGCTTGAGCGACAGACAAAGGCGATTAAGCCTTTACAGATTTCGAAAGAAGAGGCTCCGGTGAAACAGGTTGTGAAAAGGGACGAAACCTTGGATTTGAGGGAACTTCCTATTGTCCGCCATGTGGATATGGATGGAGGTCCCTACCTCACGCCCATCATTGTATCGAAAGAACCGGGAGGGAAGCGTTACAATGTTTCCTGGAATCGGATGATGTACCTCGACGCAAGACATCTTGGGATCTATATGTCTCCTCGTCATCTCTGGTCTTATTTTTCGAGGGCGGAGTCGGAGGGTAAAAATATTCCTATGGGTGTGGTCTTGGGGCATCATCCTGCATTTCACATTACGGGTGCATTGCTTACCCCTCTTGATCAGGATGAGTATGATGCAGCCGGAGGGGTGTTAGGGGAGCCTTTGCGGATCGTTCCCTCGGAGTTTTATGGAGAGGACCTTCTGGTTCCTGCGGACTCGGAGATGGTGATTGAGGGTGAGATTCATGTTGGGAGGAGGGTGGTGGAGGGTCCGTTCGGGGAATTCACAGGTTATAGTGGTTCTCAGAGGCTTGCCTGTCTTTTTGAGGCGAAGGCCATCACCTATCGGCAGGATGCCATTTTAATCGACATCTTTCCTTGCAAGACAGAGCATCTCAACGCCCATCTCCCGATCGAGGCTTCGATTTATGGTGAGGTGAAAAAGGCTGTTCCTTCGGTGAAAGAGACCTGTTGGATCGGTTCTGGAGGCCCTTTCAATCTGATCATCAGTCTAAAAAAGACCATGGAGGGGCAACCTTTAAGGGCGGCCATGGCAGCCCTCGCTGCTTCCAATTTTCTGAAACATGTGATCGTTGTGGATGATGATATCAACCCGGCCAACCTCCAGGAGGTGATGTGGGCAGTGGCCACGAGGGTTCAGGCGAGTGAGAACGTCGTCATTCTAAAAGGACTTCAGGGTCATGTCCTTGACCCTTCTCTCCGTCACGAAATCCGGTCGGATGGAATGATCATCGATGCCACAAAACCTATTGATCGGCCTTTTCCAAAGCGCGGGGAAGTTCCGCGAGACGTTTTAGAAAAAATAAGACTCGAAGATTATATCAAGCAGAGGTGAAGATGGATATCTTTAATGTCACTTGTCCGGATTGTAAAAAGGTTTACTATTGTGATCTCATCCTCTTTGAGCTGGAAGTGAGACTCCATTGCCCTTACTGCGGCCATTATTTTTACAAGAAAGAGAGCCCGGGAATCTATATGGGAGGAAGTGGGACCTCAGCCGTGGCCCAGATCAAAGGCGGGATCAGACCCGAGATGATCTACGAACCCCAAGAGGAGAAAGATGGCTAAGCCCTTTCAGACTTTTGGCCAGTCCATTCTAAGGGTGGATGCCCCTGATAAATTGGCCGGGAGGGCTCTCTATGCCGGAGATCTTTTCTTTCCTGGTATGGTTCACCTTAAGATTCTACGGAGCGATCGACCTCATGCCAGGATATTAAGGATTGATACGGAAAAGGCAGAGACCCATCCTGGTGTGGTGGCAGTGTTTACTCATAAGGATATTCCTGGAACGAATCGAGTGGGTCCCAGAAATAAGGATCAGCCCGTTCTATGTGATGACAAGGTTCGTTATATTGGGGACCCGGTGGCGATGGTTGCGGCAGAAACCGAGAAAGTAGCTGAAGAGGCTACTTCTCTGATTCGGGTTGATTATGAAGACCTGCCCGGAATTTTTTCACCTGAGGAGGCGCTTATTCCCGAAGCCATAAAGATTCACGAGTCAGGAAATGTCCTTCTCGAAAGGGTGCTCTTGAGAGGAGATCCTGATCAGGCAATAAAAGAAGCGGACGTGGTGATAACGAACACTTATCGTACACAGATGGTTGAACATGGCTACCTCGAACCAGAGGCGGGTGTTGCAAAATATGAAGATGGTAAGATCACGGTCTGGATGCCCAGTAAACACGCCCATTTCGATCACAAAGAGATGGCCGGGGTTGTCGGCCTTCCTCCCGAAAAAGTGAGGGTCATCCTCACGACGATCGGCGGTTCTTTTGGTGATAAGCAGTGTCTGGCTCCTGGATACTACGTGGCTCTCGCGAGCCTTAAGACCGGGCGGCCATGCAAAATGGTTTATGATCGAGAGGAATCCTTCATTGCTTCCACAAAGCGTCATCCCTTTTTGATCCATTATACCACGGGTGCCACGAGGGATGGCCGAATCCTTGCCGCGAAAGTGGAGATCATCGCAGACACAGGAGCCTATTCCTCTTATGGTCCCTCGATTCTTGTACGGGGTCTCGTTCATGCCGCTGGCCCCTATGAAATCCCGAATGTGTATGTGAGGGCAAGAGCGGTCTATACCAATAATCCAGTTGCTGGAGCCATGCGGGGGTTTGGTGTTCCTCAGGTCGTGGTGGCCCACGAATCCCAGATGGATATCCTTGCTGAAATTCTTAAAATGAACCCCTTTGAGATCCGCTTGAAAAACGGGATGAAGCCCGGATCGCTAACTGCGACGGGTCAAAGTCTCAATGTCTCTGTGGGCTATAAGGAAACGATCGAGAGGGTGAAGGAGGAGATAACAAGGCGAGGCGTGCCCATCTCTTTTGGTTCCAAGCGATATGGGTGGGGAATAGCGACCATGTTTTACGGGATTGGTTTAACAGGACTTCCGAACCCCGGATTTTCTCGGATTGAAGCGAACGAATCAGGAGATTTCACGCTCTATATGGGTTGTGGAGACGTGGGACAGGGTTCTGCAACCGTGATGACCCAGATTGTGGCAGAGGTAATGAACTCCGAGGTAGAACAGATTAAATGGGTGATTGGAGACACAGATCTTTGTCCAGATTCGGGAACCTCGACAGCAAGCCGAGTTACCTATATCGTTGGTCGATCGGTCCAGATGGCTGCCGAAAATCTTCGGAGCCTACTCCAGGAAACTGCGGCCTCGATGATCGGGGCTCCCAAAGAAGACCTTGTCCTTGACCATGGCTTCTTCTACCCTCAAGAGGCTCCTCATCAGAAGATATCGATCGTAGAAGTAGTCAAAAAAATGAAGAAAGAAGGGGTTTCACCAGTGGGAGAGGGCACTTTCAGTCCTGAGACAACCTCCCTTGATATGAAGACAGGGCAGGGAAATCCCTATGCAACCTACGCTTTTGCCACCCAGGGTGCATTAGTTTCCGTAGATATGGACTCAGGAGAAGTTGAAGTCCTCGATATCGTAGCCTGTCATGATGTGGGAAAGGCAGGAAACCCGATCAATGTGGAAGGCCAGATAGAGGGAGGGGTCTCAATGGGATTGGGCTACGGCTTAATGGAGGAGGTGATATTGAAGGACGGAGTAATACAGAATCCCCGTTTCAGTGAGTACTTCATCCCTACGGCTTTAGATTTTCCTGAAGTCACTTCATTGCTTGTAGAAACTGAGGAACCAACAGGTCCATTTGGAGCAAAGGGGGTTGGTGAGCCGGCACTGCTTCCAACCGCACCTGCGATTCTAAACGCGATTGCTACAGCCGCAGGAGTTCGTGCGAAAGAAATTCCTGTAACTTCGGAAAGCCTTTGGAAGCTCTTAAAGGAGAAGTATTGAGATGTCCTGGAAACAGTTCTGGTTTGATCGCTCGGTGAGTCAACGGATGGGAGCGGTGGTGGGCGTTGCGATGGCCGTTTTTCACATCTACACGGCCCTCTTTGGAACTTTCGACGCCCTGATGCAGCGGTCGGTTCACTTAGGGTTGGGTTTGATCCTGGTCTTTCTGGTCTATACAACAGGGAAAACCGCTAAGGGGCGAGCCATTGGGAAGCTCGATGTCATCTCTATTGCAGCCACCGTCGTTGTGATCGGCTACCTATTTGCGCGTTATGAATGGATTACAGTGGGGCGATTTCCCCTGGTGAGCCCGTTAGGCTGGTACGATTATTTACTGGGAACTCTGCTCATCCTATTGGTGTTGGAAGGGGCAAAGCGGGTGGTCAATCCGGCGTTAGTCTATGTAGGGGTTGCTTTTCTAATTTACCCCCTTATCGGTCCCTACCTCCCTGGTATATTGCATTCCGCTCCTGTGGGCTGGGTTTCAGTGGTCGAATTTAACTATCTCTCCCTCGGTGGAATTTTTGGAATTCCCTTAGGAGTTTCTGCAACCGAAATTGCGTTGTTTATCATCTTTGGATCTGTCCTGATGCGGAGTGGCGGTTCCTTCCTGATTAGTAATATCGCTACCAGTGTGGCAGGTCGCTACGTGGGTGGACCTGCAAAAGTGGCTGTCGTGGCCAGTTCACTTATGGGGATGATTTCCGGTAGCGCTACGGCAAACGTGGCCACGATTGGAAGCATCACCATCCCCATGATGAAAAAGGCAGGTTACCCTCCGATTTTTGCAGCGGCGGTAGAGGCTGTGGCTTCCTGTGGGGGGCAGATCATGCCTCCGGTGATGGGTGCTGCCGCTTTTGTCATGGCCGCCTTTACCGGTATCCCTTATGCCAAGATCTGTTTTTATGCCGCTTTCCCGGCGATCCTTTATTACTTAAGTCTTTTTTGCTATGTCGATCTCGAAGCTCGGCGTTTAAAGCTCAAAGGCTTAAAACCCGAGTTTACTTTCAAGGTTATCCTGCTTGACTATGGTCATATGCTTATCCCCATTGCTGTCCTCCTTTATTTTCTCGTAATGGGTTACACCCCCAGGCTTTCGGGTGCCATGGGCACGGTCACGGCCATCATTGCCAGCCAGTTTCGTAAAACGACCCGGTTGAGCGTGCCCTCTGTCTTTGCTGCCCTGGAGGACGGCGCAAAAGGGATGCTCATCGTCTGTGTTTCCACTGCCACGGCTGGTATTCTCTGCGGCACACTTGATCTCACCGGCTTAAGCCAGAGGTTTGGCAGTGCCTTTATGAGCATTACAGGGGGGAATTTGCTGGCCGGTTTGTTTCTGGGGATGGTGATTGCGTTTGTCTTAGGTCTGGGGTTACCGACTACGCCGGCATATATTCTCCAGGTAACCACTGTGATCCCGGCTTTAGTGAAATTGGGATTGCCTATTTATGTGGCACACCTGTTTGCCTTCTACTATGCCTGTCTTGCTCTTATTACGCCGCCGGATGCTTCTGCGGCTTACACTGCGGCGAGCCTTGCGGATGCCGATGGATGGAAAACGGGCTGGTTAGCTACGAAGATGTCGTTGGTGGCATTCATTGTCCCCTTTATGTTTGCCTATGATCAGTCGCTTCTATGGGTGGGGAGCCTCTGGAAAATTCTCGGAAACGGATTGACAGCCTGCGTGGGTGTCTGGTGTATTGCAGTTGCCGGTGAAGGTTACTTATTACGTACATTGAAGATCTATGAGCGGGTGATTGCCGCCATTTCAGCCATCTGTTTGATCTTTCCGCTTGGAATTCTCGATCTGGTGGGTGGAGTTGGCAGCGCCTTCTTAATTATCAACCAGCTCCTTGGGCGGCGTCGAATGATGGGAAAAGTGGAAGTAGCCTAAAATAAAAACTTTGAAAGGAGGAACTAAAAATGTTTAAGAAAAGAGAGATTTTGGTCTATTTATCTGTATTGGCTTTGGTTTCACTGTTATCTGTGAATGCCAGCGGGCAAGTTCAGAAGTACGATGTTCGTTGGGGAACGTCTCCTGTGGGTGGGACCTGGGCAGTACTTGGCAATGCCATGCTCGAAGATGTCCTGAAAGCGAGCCCTAACCTGGCCGGTTCTTCTGTTCCCATGGGAGGTGCGGCTAATGTGATAGGAGTACACCAGGGTAAACTGAACATCGCATTCTCCTTTTCCGATACCATGGGGGATGCCTGGGAAGGTTTTGAAGACTTTA
>MHEF01000121.1:156-1624 GCA_001805125.1 Nitrospirae bacterium RBG_13_39_12 | reverse complement strand
TGGGCTTTGCAGACGCTGCGGAGCAGATGCTGGATCGTCATATCGATGCGATCTGTTATGGAGCAATGGTCTATCCGGCACCGCCGATCGTTAATGTCAGTTCCCAGCGCCAGATCAGGCTCCTGCCCCTTTCTGACGAGGTGATTGACAAGATGGTGAAGAATTATAAAGGCATTGAACCATTTACCCTTGCGGCAGGATCTTATAAAGGGGTAGATTATCCGGTCAAGGGGATTGTTTCGAACGTTATCATTGTTGTTCGAGAAGATATGCCTGAAGATGTTGCCTATGTGATTACCAAAAAGATTGCTGAAAACTTCGATAACTATGTGAAGGTGACCAAGGCAATGGCTATGGGAAAGCAAAATGAGATGGGCAAGGATGTTGGTTTCCCGTTCCATACCGGTGCCCTGAAATATTACAAAGAGAAGGGGTGGGTTAAATAAAATATTTTTTGGGTTAGGTATTAGGGGTTAGTGATTAATGCAAACACATTAAATGACTTCACCCCCACCCTAACCCTCCCCCCTTGAGGGTGAGGGGTGGGTGAGGGGTATAATGAATTATTGCGTTTGTATTAGTAAACCTTTTTTCCATAAAACTTGAACCCCAATCCCGGAAAGTAACTGTGATGGATTTGTCCCCAGAAGAAAAAATTCTATCTCAAATTAGTATAGAGGAGCTTGTCCAACTGGCTGTAACGATGGGGAACATATACAGTCCCACCGGTCAGGAGGCGGAGATGGCTGCCTTTGTCTATGACTGGATGGAAAGGAATGGTTTTGAGCCCCGGTTGATCGGGCAAACAAAGGAAAGGGCAAATGTCCTTGGCAGATACAGGGGAAGAGGAAATGGCCTTGCCCTTACATTTAACAGCCACATGGATGTCACTCTTGGGAAGAATGAGATTTGGCGACTCAAGGTGCCAGACCAGAAGATCTATTACCAGGCGTGGGTTGAAGGAGATACTATTTTTGGTAATGGAGTGGTCAATGATAAAGGCCCGATGGCTGCGTGGATGATTGCTGTAAAGGCTCTGCGTGAAGCTGGCGTCAACCTAAAGGGCGATGTACTGATGTCAGCCGTCATCGGAGAGATAGGGTATGAACCTGTCGATGAATTTACCGGGATGGCCTATGCCGGCAAGGATCTTGGAACCAGATATCTTCTCGCTCACGGCGGATCGGCCGATCTCGCTATCGTAGCTGAAGCAACCGATTTCAAGGCAGGGTGGGTGGAGGCTGGAAAAGCTTTCTTCAAGGTGACGATCCATGCAGGGCCATCGAGATATACGCCTTACGTTCAGCATGGTGGTCCAGAGGAAAGCAAGAATGCCATTGTCAGGGCTGCCCTCTTTATCCCATACCTGGAACAATGGGCAAAAAAGTATGAGGAACGTTATACCACTCATTTTGCAGGTGGTACGGTGATTCCCAAGGTGAGTATCGGGGCAATCCGTGCCGGTCTT
>MHEF01000121.1:0-114 GCA_001805125.1 Nitrospirae bacterium RBG_13_39_12 | reverse complement strand
ATCGATGTTCGATTAGTACCCGGCATGAATCCATTGGATATCAGGGAAGAACTGATCGTCCTCGTCTCGCAGAGTGGTCTTGAAGGGGAGGTGGAGCTTTATCTCCATCGGCCG
>MHEF01000120.1:4759-10061 GCA_001805125.1 Nitrospirae bacterium RBG_13_39_12 | reverse complement strand
GATCTACAAACAAACTTCTAAAAAGTTCATATTTATCAGGACCCCCGGTCGGGTTTGGTTCACTTCCTCCAATCATTGCATGCTGTTCATGGCAATGTGCGCAGTTGCCTTTTGTATAATCTGTTGGAAATCCTGTAGAACTACGCTTGACCCCGTATGAAGTCCCATGAGCAGAATCAAGGTAAGGGCCACTGCTTGCTTTATCAGGATAAAATATCCCCATAATAAGAATACCCGTACACAGCATAGAGCATAGAGTTAAGAGCTTATAGCTAATAATTTTAACTTTATTGTTCTGATATCTTTTCATAACACTCGACTCCAGCCTATATATTTAATTTTTGCTCGTATGACATACAGCACACCCATTTGTTCCTGACGTTGGCCAGCCCTTATAATCCCACCGCATTATCTTGTAATACTGTGAAGCGTGTGCCCTGTGACATGATAAACACATGACGATATCTCCACTTGAGCCGGTAGTTACTGTACTTGATGCCTGTGTTGTACCGTTAGCAATGCTCTGTCTTGCTACAGGTGCAGTATCGCTGTATGTTGTATACCCTGTATACTCTTCTCCATTACCTGGTAATGTCACATCTGTCGGATGTCTGAGCCACGGACTGGAAGTTCCTATTCCTGTGCTGCTATGAAAATCACCATGGCATTCTGAACAGAATTCACTTATTGTATCTATGGTACTCCATGATTGAGATGTACTATGAGTTGTTCCGCCTTTATACTCATTATGGTCAGTAGAGCTCGTTGCCCGCCAGTCACTATCCTCTGCACCATGAACCTTGTAAAGGTATCTGTAGCTTTTGCCGACTGTATCTCCCTGTCCTGATTCTGTAAACCCAGCACCAAACTTAAGGATTGTATCATCTGCATGATGCGTTCCCCTGATGGCCGTTATCAGGCTTACCTCGTTCCTGTTGCCATGACAGCCATTCTGCCCGGCACAAAGAATCTGTCCAGCTGAGGTATCCTCATATCCTCCGCTAGAAGGATCATAGAATGAGTTATAACCGGGAGGGGTATTAAACAATTCGTTGTCGGTAGGGATATCCTCCTTAAAACCATGGACATTGTGTCCGTAGCTATCGCCCATATCTATCACATCCTTGAAATTTCCTGCGGAAAGATCTGTAGCAGCACTATGGGCAACCTGAGGCATGTTATTGGGAACAATATTTGAAGTCCCGTTTATGTCCCAAGCATGACATCCGAGACAGTCCATCCTTAAAAGGACTGCCCTGTTTGCTCCATGACAGTCCAGACAATCACTGCCATAACTACCTATTCCGATAGTTTTACCGAGGTTCATACTCGCAGCATTCTGACTGTTATGCATTGTATGACAGTTGCTGCATTCGCCAGTAACAGCCGCATTAATCGATGAGGGAATGAAAATCAATAAAACAGAAAGAAAAAAGCCTGATATATAAACTTTTTCCCTGTTTATTCTAAATACCTTGTTCATTACAGAGCGCTCCATTTATTTCCATGCAATAGCTATGCCATATATTAACAGATATAACATAACGCGGGCAATCAGATTCAGAATATCTTGGATGTTGACCCAAACGTTGCAAAAACTAATCTCATTCTTTGGGTGTTCGTTGTCTGTCATTCCGGCTTGACCGGAATCTTTCTTCGTTTTGAGGAAGGATTCCCGACAAGCGGGAATGACAACCAGGAGAATGAGGAGTTCACTTATAGTGAATTCCTTTTTCATTGAGAAAAAAAATTAGCAAAAAACCTCTGTTTTCAATGCCCTGTAGATATGTCATGCGGTCATATTGTTTATCGCCGGATTGGTTCTATGTAAACCGGATTGGTTCTATGTAAATAGGTAAATAAAGTATGTAATGCAGTAAATACTACCAGTCACCAGTCATTGACTTTGAGCCTACACTTTTAATGTATGAATTCAAAAGCTTAGATAACCTCTTTGTAATATAGTTGATAAACTTCTAAATCTCTCAACTTCATTATTACTTCTTATGGCACTGGATACAGAGCTGTCTTTTTCTGTCGAAAATAAGCATAAGTTCAGCTTTGGATGCATGCATGCTATGGCAAGTGATGCAGGTTATCGGCTTACCATTGCGGGGATCTTTAACATTTTCTCCCTGCGGATGGGCAACCTTGTGCTCTTTTTCATGGCATTTCGCGCACGTCTTAATGTTATCAGCTCTGAAATAAAGAGGATTATTAGAATGAGGCGGTATATGACACTCAAAACATTTTCTATCTCTTACAGGAACACATTTAACGCCTCTTAGTGCCTTCTCCATAAGTACCGTGCTCCTCTCAGTCTTTTCATGACATGTAAGACATAGTGCTGATTCCTTTATTGTCAAGTTCTTTCTTTTCGATGCATGATAATTATGACACATACCACATCCGCCATTTGCAGCGCTCCCGTGGACATCGTCCGCTCTGAGTTTTGAAGGATCCTTTTTATGACAACTAAAACACAGTTCCCTGCTTTCTGTTTTAGTGGTTATTTTAGTACCTGTCATAATCGGGTTATGGCATTGCTCACACTTTTTTTCCAGAAATACAGTATGTCCATATGGTCCAAGAAGACCGCTGTTCTTGGAAGAGTGTCCACCATGGCATGTAGTACAGTCAAGATTCTCTGTAGCAAAAGTTATGGAAACATCTCCTGTCTTGCACTTTGGAGGATGACAGCTTTTGCATAAAATATTAGGGGTTTCAGATATCTGATCTTCAATAGTTGACGCATGCGGATTATGGCATGATGAACATTTTCCTTCATTAAATGGAGAATGTTTATAGGCATTTTTCAACTGTTCTTTTAATGGCTCATGACAATCCCAGCAAAGGTCTTTCTGAGGCTTAACCAATAGATTTTTGTTTTCACCGCTATGCGGATAATGGCAGTCTGTACATACACCTTTTTTAAGTGCATAATGAACAAACTCTTTCTTCAGCGCGTTCTTAATCCCATCGTGGCAGCTAAGGCAGAGCTGGTTAATGTCTTCCCTTATCAAACCCTTCATATTGCTTGCATGTGCATTATGGCAGGAAATACATTTACCATCCTTGAACGGAAAATGTACATAACTGCGTGACAGGCTTTCTTTAAATTTTACATGACATTTATAGCAAAGATCTGGAACATTTTCTTTAAGGCCTTCGCTCTGGGCAAATGCAAGGCTACCCAAAACAAAAACATATATCAATATGCTCAAAACTGAATTTAAGATTTTATACCCTGATTTAACCATGTGCTTATTCATGGCAAGCACTGCAATCCCCTTTTGAAAAAGGACTATGCTTTATATTTTTAAGCAGACCACGCTTTTCTGTTACATGCGGGACATGACAGTCCAGACAATGTTTGATATTTGCTAATGGTTTTATATGTCCTTTCAACATTGTTTCAGTTTCTTCTGAATGGCATTTAACACATATCCTCGGGTCTTCCGCATTCAGCAGATATCTTGATGCAGAATAATGGGAGATATGACAACTGATACAGTCTCCTTTTTCCATGTCTATGTGTCCTTTTCTTAAAGTTGTTGTAACTATTCTTTCATGGCATGAGAGACAGAGTTCTTTCGGCCTGTTTAACAGCAAATGCCACATCTTGGTACCATGAGGGCTATGACATACCGAACACTTTCCTTCTTCCGCAGGAAGATGCTTGTTAACACTGGTATTTAGTTCAGTCCCCATTTTCTTATGGCATTCATAACACAACCCGGGCATTGGTATTTCAGTATTGGCAATATATTCACCTGCATGGGGATTGTGACAGCTTCCACAGGCCTTTTCTTTAAAAGGCTTATGGATAGCCTCTTCTTTAAGTTCAAGAAACATATTGCCATGACAACTCATACAGAGCTGGTCCGGAGAATTACTCAACAAATTGTTGTAAGCAGAAGAATGAGGTTTGTGACATGATAGACACTTCTTTTTGCTTACAGGAGTATGTATATAGGTTTTAAAAAACTCATTTTCTTCTTTCTTATGACATGTATAGCACAAGTCGTCAGGAGAAATTTTCATCATTCCAGGGAAATTACTGCCGTGTGATTCATGACAATTCTTGCATTCAACTTTTGAAAATGGCTCGTGAGTATATTTTTCACTTATTTCTTTTTCGGTCTTAACATGACAGGTAAAACAGATCTGCTTTTCGGATGCTTTTAAATAGAAAGTATATTCAGAGGCATGGGGACTGTGACATGCTGTGCACCCTTTATCCTTAATCGGTTCATGTAAGCTGGTCACTTTCAACATTTCCTTCTTGTCTTTATGGCAACTCAGGCACAACACGTTTTTACCCATAAGCGTAACCTTGGGATAATCAGTTGCGTGAGGACTGTGGCAGCTCTGACATTTACCTTCATCCATAGGTTTATGCCTGTAAGCCTCCCTGAATCCCTTTTCCGTCTTATTGTGACATTTATAGCACAGCTCACCATCAGGGGCTATAACACCTAGAGGATTAGGGTCAGTTAATGCCTTATGGCATGAAGAACACTGTCCAGAATTCAAAGGAGCATGAATTGATTCTCTCAGCAGTTTATTATTTGTTGAACTGTGAGGTGTATGGCAGCCGGTACAATCAGCCTTCTGAACAGGATAATCTTTGTGAGCTTTTTTAAAATTGTCCGCTGTGAAATTATGGCATGATTGACAGAGTTCTATCTCTTTCTTTGTTAGATTATTCTTAAATTGTGAACCGTGTACTGAATGACATGTAAGACATCCATCCGCAAGAGGCTTATGCCTCGTAGCACGTATAAAAGTGTCCTGTTTGTGACAGGTAAAACATTGTTCGTTGCCGGTCTTTTTCTGAAGGAATTCATTATCTGAGGCATGAGGATTGTGGCACGGGACACACTTCCCCTGGTTCAATGCTGTATGCACATTAGCGGTCTTATCCATATCTGAAGCCATCTGTTTATGGCAGGGATAACAAAGTCTTCTTTCATCCTTTTCCTTGAGAGACAAAACAGCAATCTTTCCATGGCGGAGATGGCACGCCTCACAATTCCGTTGAACCACCGGCGAATGGACATGCTTCTTCTGATATTCACTTATTTTTTCCGTATGGCAATCAAAACAAGGTTTTGGCGCGAAACCTTTTCCTTCTGGTCTTACTGAAGTCTCTGGCGCACAAGAATAAATCAGACTAATAATTGAAAGTATTAAAGCAAGTCTAAAAACCTTATTTATTATGCACTTTCTCATCATTTTTTATTGTATTACATTATCATTTAACAATATATATATGTCAAGCAAAAAATTATTTCTGCAA
>MHEF01000120.1:3086-4753 GCA_001805125.1 Nitrospirae bacterium RBG_13_39_12 | reverse complement strand
CTGAAGCATCTGGACTTCATCATCGTAGATCTTGATCTGAGCTTCATTTTTAAGTTGATTTGTATATTTTTCAAAAATTGTGTCAATCTGCTCATTATAATATGCCCTGTAAGCATCATTCCTGACTTTGTTGAATGGTTTTACTGTTTCTTCAGTCTTTTCCTGCAGCTTTAATATAATATAAGAAGAATTTTCTGTAATTATAGGGCTTATGTCTCCTGGTTTAAGGGTATCTATAATCTCCCTTACCTTATCATGTAATTTTTCCTTTGTGAACCACCCGGCATCTCCTCCCTTCAAAGACAGAGAATCTTTAGATCTCCTCTTTGCCAACCATGAAAAATCAGCAGCGCTTTGCAAGTTATTAAATATCTCCTGGGCTTCTTTTTCATCGTTTACTGTAATCTGCTGGATTCTGAAACGCTCGGGTTCAACAAAGCTTTTCTGATGTTCCGAGTAATATTTTTCCAGTGTTTCATCCGTTATAACTATCTGGGGTATAATTACTCTTCTGATAAATGTCTTTTTAAGAAGTTGGTTTTCATAACGATTAACCGTCTTCTTAAAATCAGGGGTATTTTCGTAATGGCGGCTAATTGCTTCTTCATCTATCAGTTTCCGGTCAATCCAGCTGTTTATGATATCCTCATTTGATTTTCTGGTATATGGCGAAGCTACAGCAACAAAATCCGCTACTGTCAGCATAACCCCGTCTGCCTTAACGAGCGGCCTTTCATCTTTAGCCCATTTTCCTGTATCCTCACCTGCTTCGTCAAGCTTAATAGTTGAAAGAAGGTCTTTATCAATATTTATATTTGCACGCTCACGAAGATATTTCAGATATTCATCGCCGTGTTCTTTTTCTTTCTTTTCTCTAATACCAGGCTCAATTTTGCTTCTGACACTGTCGAGTTCCTCATAAGGAGCTTCTCTTTTGTCAGTTAATTTCACAATAGAATACGTGCGCCCTATCTTTTTAACGCCACTGAATTCTCCCGGTTTCAAATTTAAAACAGCCTCTCTCATATAAGTTGACATGGATTTTTTTGTAATAACAAATTCACCTCCATCTTTATTAGATGGATGCACAGAGTATTTCCGGGCAAGGTCTCCGAAATCTTCACCTTCCTTAAGTTGTGCAAGTATTTGATTTGCTTCTTCCTCAGAATAAACTTCTATCAACCCCAGTGAAAACTGCTCATAATAATTCTTATAGTAATCTGTAATATCCTTTTCAGTTACTGATACTTTCTGCACAATTTCTTCATCATGGAGTCTGACAACAGATTCCCTCAGGATAAATGCTTGAACTGCCTGTTTTACTTCGGGGTACTCATCCATCCCGGAACGGCGGGCCTCAACGATAATCAACTGATCATCCACCATTTTCTGTAAATATTTAGATAAATCCAGGGTACTTGCAGAAGAGAGGTCTTCTCTGCGGTGTGCTACAGTTAATGAATATTCGAGATCTTTTTCGGTAATAGGCTCGCCGTCAACAACCGCAAGTATCCTGTCTTTCTGCAAAGACAAAGCACAACCACCAGCAAGTGATGCCAGAAAACAGTAAATTGCGAGCAGCATAAAGCAGGAAATTATTGATATAATATTCCGATTCCAGTGAGTAAAATCTCCGCACTCTATTCTTTTCACTTTTATTTTTTCCA
>MHEF01000120.1:2785-3058 GCA_001805125.1 Nitrospirae bacterium RBG_13_39_12 | reverse complement strand
GCATTACTCATTTCTTTTACCAATGTAGATATTACCTTATCAGCCACCTGTTCAGCAGACCTTAACTTTCCCCAGTCAAGTATTGATATCCCTTCGTCACCATCATATTCATATCCATCATACCATAATATCCGACCATTATGGGCATCAATAAGCCTTGCACCCATCTCCACTTTAGCTGGTTTGGTACCCTCTTCTTCAGTATAAAGTTCAACAGTTCCAACCAGAATGCCATCCACACCCGAAGACTTTGAAATAGCTTCTGTGTTCTTA
>MHEF01000120.1:2394-2738 GCA_001805125.1 Nitrospirae bacterium RBG_13_39_12 | reverse complement strand
TCTGACTTCGCCATACGAAAGAGGTTCAAAAAACTCACTTTTAAATAGCTCTGCAATAAACATATAAGAGGCTATCATGCCTGCATTTCCAATTTTGCTTTTGTTTTGAAATGGCATTACAGCAATATTATAAACAGACTCTTTTTCTTTGTAAGGTGGTGTGATGCTGAATGATTCAAACAACCTGTCAATAACTTTGGGAATAAGTCCGTCAATAGTATAGACCGTCCCAATTCCTAAAATCTTTGTAAAATCCTGTCCTGTAGCAGATGCATGATCTGCCCAAAATATCGTTCCATCCGAAGAATTAATAAGGCGGGCTGTAAATCCGACTTTAGGGTTCC
>MHEF01000120.1:0-2374 GCA_001805125.1 Nitrospirae bacterium RBG_13_39_12 | reverse complement strand
ATAGATCCTACTAAAACAGCCTCTACATTTAATTCTTCCTCAATCTTCTTTGCCAGGTCCTTCGGTATATAACCTGTAGATCTGACCCTTTCTTTGAGTAAAAACCTGTCCAGACTATCATCATCCAGCACGTCCAGTCCCATAGCTTCCAATCTGTCTTTTAAAACAGGCATAACATATTTCTGCGCATTCATGTCTTCACTGAAGTTTTCAAAAGGGAACAGCGCTATTTTTACTCTCTGGGATGCGATTACATCTTCAGGACCGGCAAAAAACAAGAAACAAAAAGCAAAGATTGAAAAGCAAAAAATCAGGAGAGACAAACGATCATTGTTAAAAAGTCCTTTCTGTTTCTTTATTCCATGAGACAGATTTCTCGTTTCACCGTTTAATTTTGCAGATATTGTCATCCCGGCTTTAGACTTTTGCTCTATTACTAAGTAGTTCATAAGTATAATCACATTCGCATGTCAATTTTGTCATTCTGACTCTTTTCCAGAATCCTTCTTCGTCCCATCTTGGGAGGGGTGTAGGGGCGCATAGTTTATTTGATTAACAACAACCCCCTAACCCCCTTTACTAAGGGGGAATCAAAAAGATTCTCTCCTCGGCGAGTCGCTGAGGCGACCCGACAAGCGGGAATGACAGATGTGGCTTTACTTATGGTCTTATTAGTAAGTACCCCTTTCTCGTCGCTCTTTGCTAATATTCATAAAGGGTCTTGAGTGCCTTTCTTACAACGTCAATGACGGTCTCGCTCATTGTTGGAGATCTTGCCCCAAAATGTTTTGCCATAAAACTGGCTCCTCCGCTTGTTTCTGTAACCGACCATATGATGCTGCCGGAATTTGCATCAGCCATCATAAGAGTAATTGCCACTTCCTGAGCAGAAACATTTCCTTCTCTAATCTCTCCATACTTATCAACCGCACCTAAAATGACCGCCTGAACCTTCAGCGTCTTCCCTATGGCTTTTATCTCATCCGCGCTCAGAGGTTGGCCGGGCCTGAGTTTAAGTTTTTCAATCGCTGACACCGCATCTCCGGGAATAACTACCTCAACAAGGTTCAGGGCTAAAAGTTCACTTATTACTACATGCCTTACAGTATCAGCAGCAAATTTTTCATTCGTAAGATTATCCAGGGGCAATACTGCCACCCGCTTTATAAAACTGAAGTCCGTATCTTCGTTGATATAAAAATATTGGACTCCTTCTTTTCCACCACAGCCGGAGACGGTGAACATTATAAATAGTATAGCGGCTAAAATATGCTTATTCAGTAATTTCATAATTATTCATCCTTTATATCTTAAATTGAATGCAGTTTTAACATTTACACCAATGAATTTTTTCTGTGGGTCTGTAACTAATTGAATCATTCAGAAAATTAGTTACGAACCCTTCTCTTTTAGAATACCGTATCTATAGTCTCTTTTACCACTTTTCTGGCAGTTTCACTTAATGAGAGCCCTTCTGCTCCTAAGTGTCTTGTCCAGAAGCTGGGACCACCTGAAGTATGTCGCTCTGACCATATAACTTTACCCGAAGATGTTTCTATCAACATTAAAAAGATAGTAACTTCCGGATAATTGACCGAAATACCCTTACTTATCCCGAAGGCTTCTACAGAGCCCATCATTAATGCATCTACACCCAATGATTTCCCGATATCCTGTATTTCTTTAACTGTAATAATACCAAGGGACTTGATTTTTAATTCCCTCAAAAGACTTGTCACCTCTCCCGGTTCGATCACATCAATCCCTCTTGACAAAAGTTCAGTAATCGCAATCCTTCGAATCTTTTCACCTGCATATCCGTCAGATGTAAAATTATCAAAAGGCAATACTGCCACCCTGTTAATAGTATCAACTTCAATTTCTACCCTTGGCAATTTTTCTGTACTGCAACCGAACACCATAAGATTGCAAATCGCACATATCATAAAGTACAAAGCACAGGATTTTATCTTCATAATACTTCGCTCTTTGTTCTCTGTGAAAACAATGTTTTTCAATAGATGTTTAATTGAGAATACATAATTAGTAATTATTTTATAAATATAGTATATTATTACCAGAACCTGCAAGTTAAATTTCCGCTGAAACTGTGACTTTCCGTCTTAATCTCAGCCGCATTTCTACTATAGGAATATGACAACTGCATGCTCATAAACTTCGTTATACGCCAGGAAACGTAGCCACTAATTGAATCCAAGGATACAGAATCTTGTCCGGTTTTAGCATGCTGGTAATTCAAGTTCATCCTTATAGCCGGCAGCAAAAGCCAGTCAACTAACAGACCTTCAGATGTATCTATTTCACCGTCTCTGTCCGAGATTGTGAAGGTACCCGAAAGATTCACAAACCTGCC
>MHEF01000119.1:8202-18202 GCA_001805125.1 Nitrospirae bacterium RBG_13_39_12 | reverse complement strand
TGCCTGTTCATATTCTTTATCTGCTTTTCCCTGATTATTGCACTACTGCTATCTCTGCAAAACTCATAATAAACAAGCTTATGCAGGTAATACTTGGCAGTAAAGCTTCGAGCAATGAGATTGTTCTTGTGTTCATGTACTCTTCGTATTAGGTCATTCGTAACCCCAACGTATAAAGTTGGTCTCGCATTGGCCATAATATAGACAGCAAAGATATTATCCGTCATCCGTGCATTATAATCAGAAAGATTCCGGACAAGAGCCGGAATGACGTCCACACAAGAGCCGGAAGACCCATAAATTAAAAATAATTGTGAGCATGCAGATTTTAAATTTATTCAGGGATCGGTCGGCTCGCAGAGGAGAGAATCTTTCTGAAACAACCAGAAGGATTGCGGACAAGCCGCAATGACAAAAAGTGATAAAAATGTCGCCTTACTAATGACCGCCTTAGTAAATAGTGCAAGTTTTCCTATAAGCTTAACTCGAAAAATGCAATTAACGGCAGGCATGTGTGCAGCAAAAGCTCTTGGGCAGCACCTTTGTGAGCGGTTTAATAACCCTGATTTCCTGCACGTTTTCATTATTATCCCTTAAATACTATACAGACGCAAATTCTGCTTTTAAGAGGTTTTGATGCATATGTGCCTGCCAGTTTTTTATCCAAATGCATTTTTCGGGTTAAACGCTTGGTCTCAATGCCTTAATATTCAGCTGCAGACTTGTGGAACCTTCCCATTCATTGATAAATGGTGTAAATACGGCATCGACTGTAGATGACACATCAAGTTTATCAAAAAAGACAGCCATATCGAAACCTATTGCATCTATAGACTGGTTGTTCTGCCTTAGTTTCATTTTCAGGTGATTGTTTTTAACTATCTTGGGATAAAGGACTTCAAGTTTTTTTGAGCCAAGCAGCGGCTCAGAGTTGCCGAACCCGAAGGGCTCAAGCATCCCGAGCTCCCTTGTAAGATCGAAGTTTAAATCGGGAAATTCTACGTATGCGTCTATCTCGAGAGAGGGGATGAAATCTTTTGTGATGAATGTCTCATTTGCAATCTTGCTGATATGCTCCTCAAAGAACGGGATATCACTGACCTCCAGTTCCAGCCCCGCAGCCTGTTTGTGTCCGCCAAAGGCTTTAAGATACTTTCTGCAGGCTGTGAGAGCGCTGTACATATCGAAACCGGGGATGCTTCTTGCTGAGCCTCTTGCAATGTGTCCATCTGTTGAGATAACAATTGTCGGCCTGTAAAAGGCTTCTGCAATTCTTGATGCTGCGATGCCGATAACGCCCTGATGCCACCCTTCTGATGAGAGCACGATGACCGGGCCCACACCTTTGTTATTGAGTTTGTAAAGCGCTTCCTGATAAACCTCTTCCTCTATCCTCTGTCTTTCTGAATTAAGTTTATCCAGCCATAAAGAAAATTCAGTTGCCTCGTCTTCAGAATCAGTAAGAAGCAGCTTAACAACTCTGTTAGAGTCAGATACCCTGCCGGCAGCGTTGATTCTCGGGATTATTGTGAAAGACAGCAGACCTGTCTTAATCGCTCTTTCCTTAATGCCCGAAACCTTTTTAAGCGCCCTCATGCCGGGCCTTGCCCCATCTTCTATCAGTCTCAGTCCCTCTTTTACAATGAGCCTGTTTTCACCTGTCAGCGGCACAACATCAGCTATTGTGCCGAGGGCAGCGAGGTCTAAAAAATCCCGAATCGTGAACTGAGCGGGATGTATCATTGCTAAAGCATGAACAAGCTTGAATGCGATGCCGGCTCCTGACAGGTTGGAGATTGAAGATTGACTTCGAGAAATTTTTGGATTTATTACAGCTAAGGCTTCAGGCAGATTAAAATCCAAACCCCGACAGTTAGCATCTCCGAATTTCGAATTTTGATTTCTTATTGGTTCATGGTGGTCGGTTATGATAACGTCAATACCTTCTTTTTTGCACAGCTCTGCTGTATCAAATGATGTTATCCCGCAGTCAACGGTTATTATCAGGGTGGCACCTGTATTTTTTGCAATTTTTACCGATGAGGGGTTAAAGCCATAGCCGTGCTCTATCCTGTTGGGAATAAAGTAATGGCTGTCTATCCCGAGAATCTCTAATGCCTTGAGAATTATGGCTGTAGCTGAAAGTCCATCCGTATCGTAGTCACCATGGACAAGTACTCTTTCCCTCTTTCTTGATGCTTCTGATATTCTGTCAACTGCTGTTTTAATGCCCTGTATATCAAAAGGATCGGATATTTGCGAGATATGAGGGTTAAGAAAGGAGTTTATTTCTTCGGGAGTCTTTATCCCCCTGTTTATAAATATCTGTGCAAGGACAGGAGAGATTGAGGAAGTTTTCGACAAATATTTTATATATTCAGGGTTGGTCTTGTTGACTATCCAGCGTCTGTGCATTATGAATGACTCGGAGAAAGGGAGAAACGGGGACGGGGAGAAATTTCTGATACGCCGATTCCCCGTATCACCGGTTCACCGGTTCTACTTTTTAGCAAACGGCCTTTTACCTCCCCATAGCAGCACTATCGGGCTTGCAACAAATATGGAGGAGTAGGTACCAATAATAACACCAATTATCATGGCTAATGAAAAGTCATGTATGACCTCACCGCCGAAGAAAAACAGCGCTACTGATGTAAGGAGAACGGTCGTAGAGGTAATTATTGTCCTTGACAAGACCTCATTAATACTGCTGTTCATAACTGTCTCTACGCTTTCCCTTTGCTTCAGCTTTAGGTTTTCTCTTATTCTGTCAAATACAACTACTGTATCTGTGAGGGAATAACCGGCAATTGTGAGAAGGGCTGTGACAAGGATAAGGTTAATTTCCTTTCCCATTATATAGAACAATCCGAGTACAGCAAGGACATCGTGAAAAGTCGCAATGGTTGCGCCAATACCAAACTTGAACTGAAATCTGAATGCAACGTAAATAAGTATTCCTATAACCGCAAATGCTACTGCCTTTGCTGCATCTGCCCGAAGCCTCCCTCCAACCTTTGGCCCTACCACGGTTGTGGAATCAACCACATATTTATTTTCAGGAAACCCCTGTCTGAGTATATCTGTTATTTTTTCTGAACCCTGACCGAGCTCTTGCTCGCTTTTCTTAACCCTTATAAGTATTTTGTTTATGGTTGGCAGGTCCTGAAGATCAAAGTCCTTTAACCCTCCTCTTTCAAGAGCGAGCCTGATATCATGCAGTACAACAGGTTTTTCAAACTTGAGCTGAATGGAAGTTCCCCCTGCAAAATCTATCCCCAGGTTTGCATGACCTGTTGCTATCAGCACAATTGCTATAATACCGATAACAGATAGAATTCCTGAGAAGACAAAGGCTATATATTTTTTGCCGAGAAAATTTACATTTGGGTTTTTAATCAGCTCTATCATTCATGCTCCTATATACTCAGCTTCTTTAATTCACGTTTGATATTTATGATGTCGAAAACTGACTTTGTGCCTATAAGCGCTGTAAAAAGATTTATAGCAACACCGAGGCTCAGTGTCACTGCAAAGCCCTTTATCGGCCCCGTGCCGAACTGAAATAGCACTGCTGCCGTTATCAGCGTTGTAACATGGGAGTCAAAGATTGTCCAGAATGCCTTGTGATAACCTGAATCAACTGCTGCCCGTGGAGTCTTACCTGCCCTGAGTTCATCCCTCATCCTCTCGAACATGAGTACATTCGAGTCAACCGCCATGCCGATAGCGAGTATAACCCCTGCAATGCCGGGCAGGGTAAGTGTCGCATTGAGTGATGCCATGGCACCAAGGAGGAGTATTATATTCAAAAACAAGGCAAAGTCAGCGATTACACCTGAAAGCCTGTAATAGAAAATCATGAATATTACAACTGCTATGGTGCCGATTATGCCTGCTATTTTGCCGGCCTCTATAGAGTCTCTGCCGAGTGAAGGTCCCACTGTGACGTTCTGGAGCATCTTCATGGGCGCAGGAAGTGCGCCGGCCCTTAAGACAATGCTCAAATCCCTTGCCTCTTCCATCGAAAAGTTACCGGTTATCTGGGCGTTACCCCCTGATATCTTTTCCTGTATAACCGGGGCAGAATAGACAGTATTGTCGAGGATTATAGCAAGCCGCCTTTTAACGTTTGCGCCTGTGACCTCTTCGAAAAGTTTTGCGCCTGAGGAATTGAAGGATAATGAAACATAATAATTATTAAACCTCGAGTCAATGTTTACCTGCGCATCACTCAGAATATCTCCTGTTAAAGACGCCTGTTTCTTCAAAAGCACGGGTATTTTTCTCACTTCGCCTGTTTCCATGTTAACTTTTTTCTCGAAAAGTATCTCATCATCTACAGGGATTTTTTCAGCAAACTGTTTTAACAGGTTCTCTTCCTCGCTGGGTAATATTGACTGGGGAAGTTCTGCTGCTGCTTTATCCTCGTCGTCCACGAGTTTAAATTCGAGCTGGGCAGTTTTTCCGATCAGGTCGATGGCACGCTTCGGATCTTTGACGCCAGGGAGCTGGACAACAATCTCATTTTCACCCTGTCTCACGATAGTCGGCTCTGCAACGCCAAACTGGTCGATCCTGTTACGAATTGTTTCGAGCGCCTGGTCAGTAGCATTTTCCTTTATCCAGCGCGCCTCCTTGTCAGAGATTTTATAGACAAGCCCGTTTTGTGACTCTATAAGTGCAAGTGAGGGGAAATCTTCAGAGATTATATTTTTTATCGCATCATTTGACGGGTTTACTGTTATATTAAGTCCGTTTGCACTGACCTTAGCATTCAGTTTTTTCGTTGCAAGAAGACTTTTTAACCTTGATGTATACCTCTCTGTGGTTATCTCTACAGCCTTATCTCCTTCAACCTCGAATACAAGATGAAGTCCTCCCTGGAGGTCAAGGCCGAGGACTATGCCTTTGTCAGGCATGGTTTCTTTCCACCATTCAGGCATATATTTGAATGCAGGGGTATTGGGCAGAAAAAAGACGACTGCAAGAATAACAGTTGCACAGATAAGGCTTAATCTCCAGTAAATCTTCTTCTTCATTAACCCTCCGCTATTTTTTTAAATCCTGGATTCACTCTTCGTCCGAAGATGCTCTGACTGTAGCTACATATCCCTTGCCGAATTTTACCTTAACGTTTTCAGAAATCTTGACTGTAATAGTATTGGTACCAACAGACTCGATGATACCGTAAACGCCGCCGGAAGTGATAATCTTATCACCCTTTTTAAGGTTTTCTATCATGCTCTTATGTTCTTTGGCTTTTTTCTGCTGCGGCCTTATGAGCAGAAAATAGAATATGACGAAAATAAGGACAAGTGGAACAAGGCTCCCGAATATACCCCCGACACCTTGGCCTGATCCTCCCTGCGGGGACGGCCCCATTGCATAGGCTATGTCTATTATTTCAAACAGCATCTGGCACCTCCAAAAATTTTAAACTATAATATACCTTCTTTACATATCTTTAATCAACCCAAATTCAGATCTGCTTGCATTATTTCCACCTATGCTTTGAAAATTCTTTAGGTCCTGTCAGAGTGCTCTTTGCCAACAATGATTGATTTATCTTACAATAATCGAATAACGTGTCAAAAATATTTTTTTCAGGTATCGGTGGTAGCGGGATGTCAGCCATAGCAAATTTTATGGCAGAAAGCGGCCATGTTGTTGCCGGCTCGGACCGTTTATTCGACAGGAATCCTGATAATCAAATCTTTAAAGTGCTGAAGTCTAATGGTGTGACCATTGTTCCTCATGATAGTTCCGGGATAGACATGTCATTTGATTTTGCTGTTTTTAGCACTGCTGTTGAAGGTGACCATCCCGAAGCAGTTAAGGCAAGAAAACTGGGTATTACAGTAAAAAACCGCGCCCAGTTTCTTTGCGAGATAATATCTGAGTTCAAGACAGTTGCCGTTACAGGTACAAGCGGAAAATCAACCGCATCGGGTATGCTCGCATTTTTAATGGATAAACTCGGGCTGGGACCGAATTTTATAGGCGGGGCAAGGATAAAGCAATTTAAGACTGATAGTAACCCCGGTAATTCTCTTGTAGGCAGTTCAGATCTTCTGGTAGTAGAGGCCTGTGAATCCGACGGCTCGATTATTTGTTACCGTCCCTTATATTCAATCATTACCAGCCTGAGTCTTGACCACAATGTAATCGAGCGGACTGCGGAAATGTTCGAGACCCTCAGCAAGAATACAGAAGGAATGGTTATTGTAAATGGTGACGATAAAAATTTGAGCCGGTGCCGGATTGATAAACCAGTAAAGTTTTCGATAAATACGAAGTCGGAATATCAGGCAGACACAATTGAATATCATCCTTTTGAAACGATCTTTAAACTGCGTGGTGTAGATTTTAGGCTTTCTCTGCCCGGGAAATATAATTTATATAACGCACTGTCGTGTATTGCTTTGCTTTCAGAAATAGGAATCAAGCTCGAAGATATTGCCGAAGTCCTTCCTGCTTTTTCAGGACTTGACCGCCGTTTTGATATCTATCTTGATAACGGAAAGAATCTTGTAATAGATGATTATGCGCATAATCCACAAAAGATTTCCTGTCTTATGGAATCCATAAATAAATTCCATCACGGTGTTTGCTATATCTTCCAGCCCCATGGGTTTGGACCTACACGGTTGATGAAACAGGGTTATATTGATGCATTTATAAAAAATCTTCGCAGGGAAGACCATCTGTTCCTATTGCCTATATATTATGCAGGCGGGACATCTTTAAAAGACATCTCAAGTGAAGTGCTGGCAACCGCAGTTAAGACAGCAGGCAAAACGGCAGAGGTTTTACAAAAACGGTCGTCACTCTTCAGTCGCATAAGAGAATGGGATAACTATGTTGTTTTTGGTGCACGTGATGAGTCTTTGGCAGATTTTGCGAGGGAAATTGCAAAAAGGTTGGAATGAGAAACAAGGATGAAACATTGGTGTAGATTTATGTTAAATATTCGACCTGAATAAGTGTCATTCCAGCTTGTCTGGAATCTTTCTGGAAAAACCCTTTGCAACCTTTATCAAGGAGGATTAAAGAAGGATTCCGAACAAGTCGGAATGACAGAGAGGAAGAATTGAAAAAATATTATCTCCACAGACAATACCCCGGTCTTAATTTAAACTACGAAAAGGAACTTAATCCGGAGCAGTTTGCTGTGGTAATGCGTCCCGGAGGGCCTATGCTTGTTCTTGCAGGAGCGGGCACAGGGAAAACAAGGACTGTCACCTATCGTGTTGCACGTTTAATAGAGACCGGTATAAAACCTGAGAACATCCTGCTGCTGACTTTTACCAATAAGGCTGCAAAGGAAATGATGCGGAGGGTTGAGTTTTTAATCGGCAGGAACATCCAGGGGCTTTGGGGTGGCACGTTCCATCATATAGGGAATATGATTTTGAGGCGGCACTGCCTGCTTGTCGGACACAGAAGCGGATTCTCTATCCTGGATAGAGAAGACTCAAAGGAACTGTTCGATATATGTCTTACAGAAACAAAGAAGAAAGAAACCATGATCCCAAAAGGCTCTGTGCTGTGCGAGATATACAGCCTGATTAAGAACACGGAAATCAGCATTGACGAACTCATTCCTGTGAGGTTCCCGCATTTTAACGATGTGTTGGATGAGATAAAGAAGGTGATTACGCTTTATGATGAAAAAAAGAATAGTCTTAATCTGATGGACTTTGATGACCTGCTGACAAAATGGAAAAAAGTTCTATTGGAAAATGAAAAAATAAAAGATTACTATTCATCAAAGTTCATGCACGTGCTCGTTGACGAATACCAGGACACAAATAAACTTCAGGCTGAGATAGTTGATTTGATATCATGTTCTAACAGGAACATGATGGCGGTCGGTGACGATGCCCAGTCAATATACTCATTCAGGGGAGCAGATTTTGAAAACATCCTTAAATTTCCTGACAGGTACCCTGATGTAACTATCTTCAACTTAACCATCAACTACAGGTCTACGCCGGAGATCCTCAACCTTGCTAACAGAAGCATTATAAATAATGTCAGGCAGTTTCAGAAAGAGCTTCACTCTGTAAAGGGTTCAGGCACAATGCCATGTCTGGTCCCTCTTAAAGATGTATTTCAGCAGGCTGATTTCGTTGCGCAGAGAGTGCTCGACCTTAGTGCAGACGGTATCTCCCTGAACGAAATAGCAGTGCTTTACCGTTCACATTACCAGTCAATGGAACTGCAGATGGAACTTCAGAGAAGAGGCATCCCCTTCGAGATGAGATCGGGTTTGAAATTTTTTGAGCTGGCACATATCAAGGATATACTGTCCTTTCTCAGGGTTGTAACAAACCCTTATGATGAACTTAGCTGGAAAAGGATAGTCAAATTAATCCCTGGTATTGGAAATATTACCGCAAAGAGACTCTGGGACTCGATAAGTAGAGCAGAGAGCCCGCTCGATGCTATATTTAATATGGGCAGGCTTGTATCGAAAAAGGCTCTGGATGGCTTCCACCTCTTTCTTGACCTTTTAAAAATGTTGAAGGGAGGGGAACACGGCGATGCACCCTTGCAACCTTCTGCTGCTATAGGCCACATTCTCAGGCATGGTTATGAAGACTATCTTTACAGCCATTACCCGAATGCGGAAGACAGGGTGGAAGATATAGAACAGATGATGAGGTTTGCATTAAAATATAATTCTCTTGAAACCTTTATAAGTGAATTGAGTCTTCAGAGCGCATCAGGCGGAGATGTAGATGATGCAGACGAAGACAGAGAATGTGTTATACTCTCAACTGTTCATCAGGCAAAGGGGCTGGAATGGAGTACGATTTTTGTTATAGGATTAAATGACGGCAGGTTCCCGTCAGTAAAATCATTGAGGACGGAGTACGAGGAAGAGGAAAGAAGACTTTTCTATGTCGCTGTTACCAGGGCAAAAGATGAACTCTATCTATGTTATCCGATTACATCAGATGACTGGCATGGACTCGGGTTTTTAAGACCGTCACGCTTTATAAAGGAATTGCCTGAGGATGTTTATGAGGAGATAATTGTTGAGGATGTATAAACTCTAATGACTTACATTGAGGCTATAAAAGACGGTTTCAGATTAGTAAACAGAAACTGGCAGCTTGTACTTATCCAGGTATGTATTGTTATTTTAAGCACCATAGGGTTTTTAATAATGGTCGGTATCCCTCTTGCAATAGCGTTCATCATATTCGGAATTGACCTTACAGGTCTCGCAGACATAAAAGATGTTTTCAGGATGGTTAAAGAACCTTCTGAGATTATATCCAGATACTTCTGGCTTTTTCTCTTAGTTATTACAAGCTTTTTTTTATACATTATCACGATTGCAATGCTTGGAATCTACGTATTTGGTGGTTCTGTCGGCATTATCGGACAGGCGATAAAGGACAAGTCCCTGAAATTCAGCATGCACGGATTCTTTAATGAAGCAAAGAGGCTTTTTAGCAGGGTTCTAGGGCTTGCTGCCTTAGTAGGTATCATAATGGCTGTTGCTGCTTTTGTGCTTGTCATCTTGGGGTGGAGTACAACAACCCTGATATCATTTTCGAGGGGGCAGGATTATACCCTTTCCCTGTTCCTGGGTACTTTTTTTTCTCTAATCTGGATTTTAATTGCGCTGTCACTTATGCTTGGATTACTCTCAATAAACCTTTATGGAATTGCGGCGCTCTTTTTTAAAGGCACCGGACCCGTAAAATCCCTTAGGGAGGCAGTTAACTATTTAGCCAGGTATCCGATTGCCTTCTGGCTTTACACTATCCTTTTCGCAGGATACGTAATTGCAACCTTCCTTTTGGTGCTCATTAGCTATCCTTTTACATCGATACCGGTAATAGGCACAATAATTTCGTTCCCGTCACAGCTCTTTTTGTATGCTGTCCAGACTTACCTTTTCCTTGCGGTTATCGCTGCTACACTTACCTTTTACTATTCAACAGAAATCTACAGAAAGCCTGTTGCTGAAAATTCCCCG
>MHEF01000119.1:0-7683 GCA_001805125.1 Nitrospirae bacterium RBG_13_39_12 | reverse complement strand
TTAAACTCATATTTTTATTTATCACAAATTGATAACCATGAATATCCAAATTCTGCTTTGTAAAGGTTTTTCTGCATATATGCCTGCTTTGGTCATCAGATAAATGCAGTTTTCGGGTTTATTATTTTTTCAAGAGCCTTAATGCCTTCTCATGAAGCTTTGCATTTCCTGATGCAAGGAGAGGAGTGCTTTTTTTAAGGCTGACCTCGAGAGTCTCGATAGGATTACCATCAGTATCCGTGAAAATGCCCCCTGCCTCCTTAACAAGCAGCCATCCGCCTGCGAAATCAAAACTCCTTGATGGTGACGGGCTGGAAAAAACGCTTATAGCGCCCTGTGCCAGGTGTGAAAGATCAAGCGCCGTAGCACCGAGACAACGGGTCTTTCTCGATTCTGAAAGAAGTGGAATTATCCGGGATATGTCTTTGCGGGGAGATCGTGCCTCATATGCTACAAGATAAAATTCATTATCCTTCTGTGTATGCATCTTTTCCCCGTTAAAGAATGCGCCTCTGCCCTTTTCTGCCCAGAACTCATCACCGTTTACAAGGTTTACAACATATGCGAGCTCGATGTCTCCCAGAGTATTTCCATCTACAACTGCAATGGATGAGCAGAAAAAAGGGATACCCAGGATTGCGTTCCTGCTGCCGTCAACAGGGTCTATCAGTATTTTTTTGCCCCCGCTCCCTATATCCTTTACGCCAACTTCTTCGGAAATGATTGTCAGATGTTCCCCTGATTCCTCAAGACCGGACAGGATAATATCTTCTGCTTTTTTATCTATCGGATAGGTCTTATCGCCTGATGCACCGATACCGATTGCAGTTTTGGTTATTTTTTTGATTAAAGGGATTTCTCTTAAAAGCCTTTCCCCTATATTCCTGAGTAATCTGATTTTCATGTTGAAATTATTTTACGTTAAGATTTTAAGGCTGACAATATTTTATTTTTAAGAGATCTTCAGAAGTCAGCAATTTCAAGGTTCTTAATGGCATCAGCAACCCTTGCGACTCTGAACATTTCTTTTACATCATGAACTCTTATTATGTTTGCACCGTTCATTATTGATATGGCAACAGCTGCTGCTGTCCCTTCAAGCCTTTCTCCGGTAGCCGCTTCACCAAGAATCTTCCCGATAAATGCCTTTCTTGATGGTCCTATGAGAATCGGTTTCTCCAGCGAAGAAAATTTTCTAAGATCATGGATGATCTCGAGATTGTGTTCGAATGTTTTTCCAAAACCTATGCCAGGGTCAATGATGATCTTATCCTCTGATACTCCTGATTTCAATGCCACTCTTATGCTGTCTCCCAGATAATCCAGTATCTCGGATATCAAATCCCCGTATACAGTGTTCTGCTGCATATCTTTTGGTGTTCCCTTTATATGCATGATTATAACCGGCACATTATATTGAGAGACAACCTCCGGCATTTTCGGGTCGAATCTCAATCCGCTGATATCATTTACCATAGACGCACCGGCATCGAGTGCCCTTTTCGCTACTTCTGATTTATATGTATCAATAGATATCGGGACATTAATTCCCTTTGCAAGTGCTTCGATAACAGGGATTGTGCGCCTTAATTCTTCTTCAATGGTTATAGGTTCTGAGCCCGGCCTTGTTGATTCACCTCCGATATCAATGATATCAGCGCCTTCCTCAACCATCTGGTGAGCCCTTTTTATTGCTGCGGACTTATCAAAATACAATCCGCCGTCGGAAAAGGAATCCTGTGTTACATTCAGGATCCCCATGACGCAGGTCTTTTTAGAAATGTCTAAAGAGAAATTTGCCCAGGAAAGCCTCAAACCTTAACTGTCCTTTTTGACGCTACTTCCTGGATTAGTGCATCTATCTCAGCACCGTCCATGGTCTCCTTTTCAAGGAGCGCTCCTGCGAAGGCATCAAGAAGGTCCTGGTTTTCTTCCAGGAGGGATTTGGATGTATTATATGCCTCAATTACTATCCTCTTTACTTCTTCATCTATGTCAATTGCGGTCTTTTCGCTGTAATCTTTGTGTTTAACAATTTCCTTGCCCAGGAAGATCTGTTCGTCTTTTTTCCCGAATGTAAGGGGTCCGAGCTTTTCTGACATGCCCCATTCTGTGACCATTTTTCTTGCAAGATCTGTTGCCCGTTCAAGGTCGTTGCCGGCACCTGTGGTAGTATGTTTCAGTGCGATCTCCTCTGCAGCCCTGCCTCCGAGAAAGACCGAGAGAGCCTTCATAAGATAGTCTTTAGAATAAGTATACCTGTCATCTAAAGGCAGTTGCTGAGTAACTCCGAGAGCCCTTCCTCTTGGAATAATGCTGACCTTGTGTATTGGATCAGTTCCGGGTGTTAGTTTGGCAACGAGTGTATGTCCTGCCTCGTGATAGGCAGTGTTCTTCTTTTCCGAATCACTGATAATCATGCTTTTTCTTTCGACGCCCATCAGCACCTTGTCTTTTGCCGCCTCGAAATCAGACATCTCGACCTTGGTCTTTGATTTCCTTGCCGCAAGCAAGGCTGCTTCATTCACAAGGTTTTCAAGGTCAGCGCCGGAAAACCCGGGAGTTCCACGTGCTATTTTTTCAAGATCGACCGTGTCGTCAAACGGTATGTTTCTTGTATGAACCTTTATTATTTCAAGCCTTCCCTTAACATCAGGTTGAGGCACAATTACCTGTCTGTCGAATCGTCCCGGTCTGAGAAGCGCTGGGTCAAGGACATCAGGCCTGTTTGTAGCTGCAAGGATAATAACTCCCTGGTTGCTTTCGAACCCGTCCATTTCCACGAGGAGTTGGTTAAGCGTCTGCTCACGTTCATCATGACCTCCGCCAAGACCAGCTCCCCTGTGGCGGCCTACTGCATCTATTTCATCAATAAAAATAATACAAGGGGAAGTTTTCTTTGCCTGATCGAATAAATCCCTGACCCTCGACGCACCAACTCCAACAAACATCTCTACAAAATCAGAGCCTGATATGGAAAAGAATGGCACGCCTGCTTCACCTGCAATCGCCCTCGCAAGGAGGGTTTTGCCCGTGCCTGGTGCACCGACCAATAGTACGCCTTTAGGGATTTTTCCACCGAGCTTCTGAAATTTTTGTGGATCCTTAAGAAAATCAATAACCTCCTGGACCTCTGCTTTTGCTTCTTCTATTCCAGCGACATCGGCAAAAGTTATCTTTACTGATTTTTCAGAGACTAATTTTGCTCTTGCTTTGCCGAAAGATAATGCTTTATTGCCGCCTGTCTGCATCTGTCGCATGAAGAAAATCCATATAGCAGCAAGAAGTATTATAGGTCCCCATGAGAAAATGAGATTCCAGTACCAGGGATTCTGCTCTTCCGGCTTAGCGGTAATTCTTACATTTTTATCTCTTAAAATCTTTACAAGATCAGGATATTCTGCTGTATATGTTTTGAACTTCTTACCGTCTGTTAACTGGCCTGTTATGGAACTCCCTTTTATTGTAACTTCGTGTATTTCGCCTGACTCAAGTCTGGTCATAAATTCAGAGAATATCATCTCCTGTTCTGTCTTCTTGGGTGAGCTTAGAAGATTGAAAAGGAGTATCATCATAACTCCGATTAATAGCCATACAAATAGACTTCTATAAACGTTCATAATTCACCTGAATTACTATTTTACCATACTGAATCAGCTTTTTCAGTTTCAGTAACTGATTGCTTCACCTTCTATTAGACTTTTCTGAATGTTTATCAGGTATTTTATACCTTCCTCAGCGAGTTTTATAAGACTGTTAAGTGCATCTTTTGAAAAAGGTATTCCCTCTGCTGTTCCCTGTATTTCAACAAGTTTACCGCTTCCTGTCATTACTACATTCATGTCTACCTCGGCCATCGAGTCTTCTGAATAACAAAGATCAATCAAGGGCTCGCCATTAACAATTCCAACGCTGATAGCCGCAAGATAGTCCTTAAGAGGTGTTTTCTCAATAAGCCCATTTCTTAGTGCGTATTTCAATGCATCTGATAAACATATGAAAGCCCCTGTTATTGCTGCTGTCCTTGTACCTCCATCTGCCTGGATAACATCACAGTCTATCCATATTGTCCTTTCACCTAAAGTCGACAGGTCAACAACAGATCTGAGAGCCCTGCCTATAAGCCTTTGAATCTCATGAGTTCTGCCACTGATCCTGCCTGTGCTGGATTCTCTTGTCATTCGGGTTTGAGTAGATCTCGGAAGCATAGAGTATTCTGCTGTTATCCATCCTTTTTTCTGATCTTTCAGGAAAATAGGCACCTTGTCTTCTATAGAGGCAGTACATATAACTTTTGTCTTTCCCATCGAGATCAGTACTGAGCCATCAGCATTACCTATGAAATTCCTGTTAACCTTCACATTGCGGATCTCATTTTTTTTCCTGCCATCAGGTCTCATCTGTCCTCCAATCTTTATATAATCTGAATAATTGAATACTATTACATTGACACTTATATTAACTGCCGACCGCTATTTTCTCAATATGCCCTATCTTTTGCCCAAGAAAATTCTCGCAAACTTTTAAAAATCTTTCAGGCGAATCAGTTGCATAAAACTCCCTCAGGGTCGCTCCCTTTTGTTCCCTGTTTAAATTATTAACATTAAGAATTGTTTTAATCTCATGTGATATTTCAACTGCAGAATCTATTAGTCTGATACCTTTACCCATAACCCGGGCAATAACCTTTTTCAGTAAAGGGTAATGAGTACATCCCAGTACAAGGGTGTCTATGCCTTTACCCTTTAACCCATCGAGATAACGTTTGGCGGTAAGGGAAGCAATTTCTCCTTCTGTCCAGCCTTCTTCTACAAGCGGCACAAACAGGGGACAGGAACAGCTAAATACCTCTATACTTCTATCAATACCCTTGATTGCTTTTGTATAAGAATTACTTTTTACAGTTGCCTCGGTTCCTATAACACCGATTTTCTTATTACTTGTAGCTCTGACAGCAGCCTTTGCTCCAGGTTCAATAACCCCTATGACAGGAATAGAAACACTGTTTTTAATTGCGTCCAGGCTTATAGATGAAGCGGTATTACAGGCCACTACAAGAATTTTAATGTCTTTTGAAAAGAGAAATTTTGTGTTTTCGAGTGAATATCTGGTAACAATCTCAGGAGACCTTATACCGTATGGAACCCTTGCAGTATCTCCAAGATAAATTGTGCTTTCATCAGGCATTTCTTTTATAATCTCTTTCAAAACCGTTAGTCCGCCTATCCCTGAGTCAAAGACACCAATTGGCCGGTTTCTTTTATTCATAAGAGACCCCGTTATAATCAAAATATTTTCCACAGTTCATCCGGATAATTATTTTCCTTTCTTCTGTCTTTTAACTTAAAGAAACCTATAAACTTAGTAAAATTCAGGGGAAACCATATCTTTTAGAGGATATAAGAGATAGAAATGACCTCCAAGTGTTTCTATTTCATTCCCTTCTATTAAAACCTTCAAATCCTGGATGTCATCCATATTTGAAATAAGGCTCTTATACAAACCTTTAAGAAGCAAAATTTCTGCAAAGGCATCCCCCTGAAAATTCCTTCTGAACTCGTCTGATAAATCAACATAGAAAATTCCATCTATATCTTTGTAAATACCAAGAAGCTTAACATTTTTGGATATACCCGATGTTATTCCACTTGAAGGTCCTTTGAGGAACTCTTCTACTGTAGCCTCTGCAATCGCAATCTGCGCGGTTCTCCTCGGAAGCCTTTTCTCCTCCATCTGAAGTCCATCACCTGAGGGATAATAAATCCTCAAAGAAAAAAAGTCCTCGGTTATATTCGACGTCTCAGCATTCTTTAATGCATGACTTCCTTTGTAAAAAACCTTTACGAAATATACATATCCGGCTACAACACCTACTATAAAAAGTAAAATCAGAAATATAAAACCTGATAGTCTCCTGTTATCCATATCAAAATATATTATAATTTCCCATGTATTTTTCTCTTATTTTATAAGTTTCATTATTTGTTACTGATCATATAAAGCGATACCGTAGATAATTGAATTTTTGATTCTTGCCAGTGTCTGTTGGTCATAAACCAGAAATTTCGGGGAAGGGAGCTCGATTAAAACAGAAGGCGCTCCTACAGAATTGAGTATGGGAAGAGGCATTTCTCTTCGAACTACATCTAAATTGAATTCATCTTTTATCGCTTTTCTAATACTATCCGAAAGAAACTTGCTTTTCTCGATGTATTTTTTTTGTTTTGAAGAAAGTTTGTAAAAGTCAGCTATTTCGTTAGTGCCTTGTTCTTCAAGTTTAGGACTGTAAACAATAAAATTCTCGGACATTGAAGAATGCAGACTTATAAATATGTCCGGACTTTTCTGGTTAATAAATTTGATTCTGTCAGCAAGCGACATATATTGATCAACCCTGCGCGTGAGAAATACCTTTTTGCCTTTCTTTGAAAGGGTTGAGCCTAAGTCTTTCGCTATGCTCATGCCGGTATCTTTTTCATTCACATCTCCGGAGGTTATTCCAAAATCATAGCCACCGTGTCCCGGATCTATCACAAAGACCTTGGAAAAGACTGATACTGATTGAATATCTGTATAGGTATCATTACCCTGAATATCGAATACAAGCCTTGCCGGAGAGGAAAGTCTGAAGAATTTGGTCGCACTTTCCTCTGAAAGATTTATTATTAATAATTTATCTTTTGTCGATATTTTGAATGGTAGTCCATTTTGTACTGATACAGTGAATGGGTCAGGAAATGACACAGTTATTTTTAAAGGTGAGGAAGTAATTTTTGAATTATTAACTAATGAATCCTCAGCCTCAAGCACAATACGCGTCAAGCTTTCCTGCTTGCTGAACCTTACCCTGACCTCTTTCCCCTGCTGTGCGGAGAGGGAACCCACCATAAGCAGCGACATAGATAAAAAAATAAGAAATATCTTTTTCAATAAAACAGCCTTTCTATAATTTTAAATTTGGCAATGTTTGTAATTTATATAATAACAGAATCATTTGATTTCAAGCTAAAGTTGAGCAGAAAGGATCGGTTAGTATTCAAGGGTTAAGGCAATTAAGGCGGATTTGGCCTATTCAATGATGTGTAAAATAAATCTTAAATATCCCCATTACCCATGCAATCAGCCCTTCTCTGGCGATATTAATATCTGTCAGCTCCTTTTCCTGGTGTGCAATATAGTTATTCCTGAAATCAGTTATGGCTTTAACTGTGTCTAATAGATCAGTTTTATTGAATTGTGCAAAGCTCTTCTTTATGGACTCAAAAACTCCACCAACCTCATATTTCGCCATTCTACAATAGTCTAAACAAAATAATAGGAGACCTGAAGGCCACAGTCCATTTTTGAAAACAAGCGTTCTTCTCAAATTGCTTGCATGTCTGTTTAACCATTCGATGTCGCTTTTTTTCAATGTCCCGTAATATGGCTCAAAAAAGGCTTTTTGTTCTGCCGGTATGCTTGGCATTAGAGGCAACAAAAGTTCATTAATAAGACCTTTTGCTGACTCGTCAAGAGGACCGAGCAAAGGAGTAAATACCGGGGCAAAGGACATGCCCTCTTTTTTCTCAAAGAACTGGAACAATGTTACTGCCTGCTCTATCGCTTTCTTGTATCTCGAAGGCAATTTTTCAAGATCTGTTGATTTTATAAACTCCTCTATACCGGTGACTTTCCCCTCAGCAT
>MHEF01000118.1:5530-7419 GCA_001805125.1 Nitrospirae bacterium RBG_13_39_12 | reverse complement strand
TGTATAGTAATCGTTCCACCTCGAAAACCTTACCACTTGCTTTCACTTTTATATCCTCTGCTCCGGTTATAACATGGTAGTTTGTAACAATGACCCCGTCCTTTCTCACAATAAAGCCATTTCCTTGCGAAATTGGGTTGCCCCTATTATCGTAGATTAGAATTTCCACAACAGTCTTCCTGTTTTCCTTGTAAATCCTATTTGCATCAGAAGAGCAACTGGTAAGAAAAAAGATTATTGTGATTATTAGGATTGGGGTAGAGAAGACAATCCTTATCGATTATTGGCTAAAATTTACAATATTTATGTAATTTTGTGAAGACAAAGTTTCAGGAAAGAGCAAACGGTGGCCAAAAACTAATGCTTGAAAAATACTATTTACCCTGGCTTTCTGACTGCAGTAAAGAATGTAGTAAAATTATGGCAGAATGTGATAAAAAATAGAGGACTCAATAATGAGCACAGAAACTATTATCAGCGTCATTGTCAGGCCACCTGATGAACCGTCTATTCAGGTGCAGCTTGTTAAACAAGTCCTGCCTGGGGAACCTGAGAATTATTTCATAGTCGGTCAAAAACTTAAACAATGCGAGTGCGGTGAAGAAACGGCAACGGAACAATGGTCTGTACCTATACTTACTCCTGTTGCAAGAAAGATAATGGCACCACTGGAAAGTATCCGTATACCTCCTGTCAGTAAATCTCAGTTTAAGCAAGTAGACGGATGCAGTTACGAGTTATATTTAGGAGGTGCTCTCAGCCATTCACATTATCAATGGTCGGTGTCTGCCTCCTGAAGGGTGGGAGCCTTTAGCTGAGATAGTTGATATGCTTATGGGATGTGCAGGCATATACATATAGTTTATGTATTAAGGAATGATATTACGGTCAAGTCTGATGAGTTTTCATTTAAACCCTTTATAAAGAAAGTGTGTCTTGCGGAATGTACGGCTCTGGTTTGTTCCTTCCTGGAGCAAACACTTTATCTCCCTTCTAAAAGAGAGTATACTTTAATCAATAATCGATATATGGAGTGTACACAATTAGAAACATTGATGAATATATAATTGTCGTTAAGAATTTGAAGGGTTATTCTGTTTTTTCCCTAATATCGAGAATTTGTAAATCTTATTATGTTGTTGTAAAACCCAATTAACCGAAACAGTATATAGCCTGGTTTTTATTAGAGGGAGTTAAGACTATGTTAGATGGACTTGATGATATACTCAATAAACTTGGTAGATATAAGTGTCCGCTGGGCGACCTCGATGATAAGATGCCTACGCAAAGTCCATCAAACTCTATCCATATGTTTGAGATTGGCTCTTGTAGCAAGAAGTTAGCCTATAAATTGATGGGCTACAGTGCATTACCTTATAATTATGATACTCAACGAAATTTTGAAATATCAAGAAAAGGCGAAGCGTATGCAATAACAAGACTTATTCAGGATGGTTATGAAATTCATCATCAAAAATATGGTGTTGAGTTCATGGGGATTACAGGTCGAATCGATGGGATAATAATCTTCAATAACGAACCTCACTTGCTTGAAGTCAAAACAGTTGTTAAATACAGCAATTTTCAATATTTGATTGAAGAAGGAATTTTAAACAATAAATTCATTTATTCACAAATACAAGCCTATTTAGCATCCATTTCTAAAATTAAACGCTGCTTACTCGTACTGCAAGGTGGACTTGATACAGGAGATTGGGAAACTTGTAATCATAAAATGGTAGTGGATGTAAACAGGGAATACCAAAGTAAATTAAAAGATAAGATAACCAAGATTAAAATTAAAGTGACCAGCGATGAATTGCCACATCCAGAGAATGATGTAACAGGAGAGGAATGTAATAATTGCAATTATAGAAATCATTGCAAGA
>MHEF01000118.1:0-5474 GCA_001805125.1 Nitrospirae bacterium RBG_13_39_12 | reverse complement strand
TGTACCTAACGATTCAATAATTCCCTTGTGACACGTAGGATATTGTTGGTCAATCAGTTCTGATACGTAGCACCCCTATCTTCATACTATTTCTCTGCTTATCTTATCCTCATCTGCTTCCTAAACTCCCACGGAGGTTGCGGGTTACGCTCTTTCCACAACCCTGCCTGCTTATCCCTCGCTTTCTTTTCTGCATCTATATACGCTGAGGCATAGGGTCTGTCAAGGTACTCCCTGTACGCCCATGCCCATCCACCTCTCACCATTTCAAGATTTATGTCCCTGCCATCAAGATAGACTATTATGTATATATTTTAGTACCTTATTAACTTCCTAAACTCCTACGGAAGTTGAGGATTAGCCTGCCATAAACCAAATTTCATAGTTCTTGCCTCTCAGCCTCTAAATTCTTCATTATGACTTATAGAGTCAGAAAATAT
Source organism: Nitrospirae bacterium RBG_13_39_12 (assembly GCA_001805125.1). Classification (GTDB taxonomy): domain Bacteria; phylum Nitrospirota; class Thermodesulfovibrionia; order Thermodesulfovibrionales; family SM23-35; genus RBG-13-39-12. The sequence continues at coordinate 5,034 of MHEF01000118.1, read as the reverse complement.
CGTGCTATCTATCTGTGCATTAGTTTCTGTAATCTTATTAAGTTTTCTCTATATAGGTCTATTTTGTTGTCTTTCTCAACCGAATTAACAATTTTTTCTATTAAAGCAGACAAATCAGCAGTCAACTTCCTTCTATTGAACTCAAACTCACATCTGTTAACAAAAGCATTGAATACAAATTTGGAGACGTCAGCAGAATCATTTCTTATGGAGTCAAAAATAATATTCATTATTCTGTCACAATTTCGTATTCTTCTCGAATCTATTTCAGCTTGAAGATTCTCTCTTTTTTTTTGTAATTTCACCTGAAATAATTCTCTCGCTTTAATATCTATGGTTTGTTTACAAATGGACTTTTTCACTGTCTCTGGTTTTTTACCTATCTCTTTTCTTATTTTTGCCTTCAAAGTTTTTCTTAGTCGCTTCGCAATCTTGTCTGAACATTGCATTAACGGGGGAGTTGAAGAATATATAACTTGGTCAAGAGAATCAAACAGAGAATTGAGCCGAGAATAGACTCTTAAACGCACCTCTTCATTTGCAGTTTGCTCGCTGAGATATGATGGTATATTATATGAAACACCCAATGCAGCTAATTTATTTATTGGCTTTGAATAAAATGTTTGCCCAAATACTTGCTTGACTTTGCGCCCCATTTCTAATCCTTTAAATGCTATTTTGGGTTGCTAATAGCTCTTTCAACCTGAGTGCATCTTTCATAGCAAAACCCACATGACAGTTATTGAACATAGCAAATGTTACCTTCGCCCTCTTGTTAACTCTCTGAATGGAAGGGATAAATTCTTTCAATTCATCATCAGAGTAAAGATAGGCATATCTTAATGAGGTTTCGATACCCTTCTTCAGCCAGTTCTCTTTATTCCTTCCGTGAAACCTGAAATAGGCTATGTCGGTAGTTGCATCAGGAAAAAAAGGAACTGTTGCAAGATTGCCATACTGAGGTTCATCTGCTGTTATATAAGTCAACTGGTGTTTCCTGAAGAAATGAAGGACAGAATCCAATATGTCAGATTCAAGCCAGCTACCGTGTCTGAACTCAACTGCTACTGGTAGACCTTGCATGAGTTTTTTACAGGTGAGCATATAGTCAAGGTTCCTTGTCCTATACTGAAACCAAGGTGGGAATTGATATACGAGTATACCGAGTTTGTGAGATTTAATAAGAGGCATGAGAGCTTCCCTAAAACTTTCTGCTATGGCTTTGAGAAGAAATGACTCTTTTACGTAAACATATTTCTCAGTTTTATCTTTGTCTGGCAGTAGATTGAAAATATCCTTTGGTAAGGTTTTTGGGTCTACCCCATGACCTGTTAATGCGCTATAGACCTTGATGTGGAAGACAAAATTTTCGGGAGTTCTTTCAACCCAAAGATAAGTATTTCTCTTGTCAGGGATAGCATAGTAGGTAGAGTCTACTTCTACGGTATCAAAATAGCCTGCATAATGTCTGAGTCTGCCCTCGGCTGTCTTAATGTTAGCAATAATGGAATTAGAGCCAAAAATAACAATGCTTGCATACTATCATTTTTACCATTTTTTGAGGTCTTCTGTTAACAGTACTCTTTTTTCTTGAGATTTTTACAGTCTTAATGTAAGAATTAGCAAATAACTGAGGAGACAGCTTATCGAGTAACCGGGAACAAGGCCGTAATGATGCGGTGTTACGAGAGTTCAGTAGTATGAAGAAAGCAATCAGATATGATCTTAGATTGGTTAGTGGAGTATGTTCATTTTCGGGATTTATGAGCTTCTCCATCAAGCCACTGTTGTTATTTCTGGCTTCAATTTGATTATTACCAACACTTAATGCTCTTTGGATAGAACTCACCGCTTTGTATAAGGGTTTTTTCTGTCCATGAGCAAGTTCCGATTTGGATCATTTTTTAAATATTGATTATTGAGGATCAAATATTAGGCTATAAAAATAATAGCATCTTTAACAATTGAGAAACACTATTATTTCTTTCACCTGCTACTCCGCGGGGTCAGTTGCTTGAAATTATTGAGGAATACTGGTACAAATATGTAAGTTGATAAGACATAATCGAGCCTTAGAAGAGGTTGAGTACAGAATTGTCAGGCTTGTATGTTTTTTTATTGATATAGAGGTCTAATATCTAAATTGTCCACTCCCTATCATGCAGTATATTTTGCTCATGAAATCACTCGCCGGAGTGTATCTGGTGTTGAACGCTTGTCAAGATCCCTCTTTGACGCATGTGTTGATTTAAATCCACATCAAATAGAGGCTGCACTTTTTGCTATTAGATCACCTGTTTCTCAAGGTGTGTTGCTGGCAGATGAGGTTGGTCTGGGTAAAACTATCGAGGCGGGACTGGTTTTGTGTCAATACTGGGCAGAAAGTCGTCGCAAGTTGTTAGTTATCTGTCCTGCCTCACTTCGTAAACAATGGGAACTTGAGCTAAAAGAAAAGTTCACTCTTCCAGTCATAATTATCGATGCAAAAAAATATCGGGAAACAAAAGAATCAGGAATCGTAAACCCATTTGATGCTGCTGCTATTGTAATAACATCTATGCATTTTGCCAGTAGCCAGTCGGGAAACATACTGGCTATTCCTTGGGATATGGTAGTAATAGATGAAGCGCATAAATTGCGTAATGCTTATAGGGAAAGCAACAAGTTGGGGCAAAATATCAAATGGGCGCTGGAAGGCAGACGTAAAATACTCTTAACTGCTACCCCTCTTCAGAACTCCCTTCTTGAACTTTACGGGTTATCAACTATTATTGATGGTCGTATTTTTGGAGACCTTCCATCATTTCGTACTCAATATACCAATGTTGGCGGTGACCTTGATGATCTTAGAAATCGGCTTCGCTCTTTTTGTACTCGGACACTCAGACACCAAGTCGTTGAATATATACAGTTCACCGAACGCAAATTAATAACACGCCCTTTTAATCCCACTGACCAGGAACACAAACTATATGAGGCTGTTTCTACTTTTCTTCAGAGAGAAGAAACTTATGCCCTCCCTCAAAAGCAACGCCATTTGATAACACTTATTGTACGAAAGCTTCTTGCTTCATCGTCACAGGCCGTTGCAGGAACCCTTGAGACCATGCGGGACCGTCTGATAGCTGTACGTGATAATCTTTCCACGCCTCGTGACATTGTAGAGCAAATCACTCAGGAACAAGAAATAGAAGACGAATTTCTTGAGGAAATTCTCAATAGCGAAGAGACAGAACAACCCCAAGTCAATGAACTTCCTATTATCGACCGCAATCGTTTAAATAAGGAGATAGAAGAACTTGACCGTTACGTACAATGGGCACGAAGTATAGGGATTGACACTAAGACACGGGCATTGCTGAAAGCCTTAGAGATCGGTTTCGAAAAAATGGCCGATATCGGTGCGGTAAAGAAAGTGATTATTTTTACTGAGTCTCGCAGGACGCAACAATTCCTGAAGGACTTTCTTGAGACAAACGGATATGCCGGACAGGTTGTTACTTTCAACGGAACCAACACCGAACCTGATGCAACTAAAATTTACAATAAATGGGTGGCACTTAATGCTGAAAGCGGCAGAGTCACGGGGTCCCGGCCTGTGGATATCCGTACGGCTATCATCGAGCATTTTCGAGACAATGCCAGCATCATGATTGCGACTGAAGCTGCTGCTGAGGGAATTAATCTTCAGTTCTGCTCCTTGGTCATTAATTTTGATCTTCCGTGGAATCCGCAGAGGATTGAACAACGCATAGGACGTTGCCATCGTTATGGACAGAAATATGATGTAGTAGTAATAAACTTTCTCAATCAGAGAAATGATGCGGACAGGCGTGTATATGAGCTTTTGAGCGAAAAGTTCAATTTATTTTCAGGAGTATTTGGCGTATCTGATGAAGTTTTGGGAACCATTGAATCCGGTGTAGATTTTGAGCGGAGGATTCTTGATATTTACCAGCAATGCCGGACATCTGAAGAAATTGAGCAGGCTTTTCAGCAGCTCCAAAAAGAACTCGAAGAAAAGATTCAGAGCAAAATAGAAGACACACGGCGGCTTCTACTTGAACACTTTGACGAGGATGTACATGCACGTTTAAAAGTTAACCTGGCAGACACACGGGAGCAGCTTGATAAAATAGGCAGGATGTTCTGGATACTTACAAGGTTTGTTCTTCATAACAATGCTGAATTTGATGACACAGCATTAACTTTCAAACTATTAAGTCCTCCATCGGATTCTATAAAGTCAGGGACTTATCACATGATTTCAAAAAAGCAGGAAAACGTCAGCGGTGAGTTTCTATATCGCTTATCTCATCCACTTGGTGAATATGTTGTTAATAATGGCAAAGTGTGTCCTACTCCGCTTGCGCATGTTACTTTTGATATTTCTAATTATCCGGTCAGAATATCAGTTATTGATAAACTCAAAGGACAATCCGGCTGGCTCACTCTTCGGTATATGGCTATCGAATCATTTGAAAACGAGGAATATCTTCTCTTTTCAGGGTTTAATGATAAAGGTAATTCACTTGATCAGGAAGCCTGTGAAAAGCTTTTCAATTGTTCTGCAACGATATCTGATTTAAATAGTATGCCTTCTGATATAAAAGAGCGTCTCGGCAAAGAGGCGGAGCGTTTTCAGAGAGCAACAATCAGCAAATCGCTTGAAACGAACAACCGGCATTTCAATGAAGGCCGTGAGCGATTGGAAAAATGGGCAGAGGACATGGTACTGGCTGCCGAGAAAGAGCTTAAAGATACCAAAGAGCAAATAAAGGCATTAACTCGTCAAGCGCGTCTTGCGCCAACTATGGATGAACAGCATCAAATTCAGAAGAGAATAACCGAGCTTGAAAAGAAAAAACGGAAACAGAGGCAGAAGATTTTTGAAATCGAGGATGAAATAATGGAAAAACGTGACACATTGATTGATAAACTTGAACAAAGAATGCAACAGCAAATGTCAGTAAAAGACCTTTTCACTATACGCTGGCAAGTTGTATAGTAGATGATGCTTTTTCAGAATATTAA
>MHEF01000117.1:16639-29444 GCA_001805125.1 Nitrospirae bacterium RBG_13_39_12 | reverse complement strand
GTGGTTTTTTAGGAGTGATAATGAGAGAAAGAGACATATTTGAAGATATAATTGATATTGGAAAAAGAAGGGGAATCCTTACATATGATGAAATAAATGATGCGCTTCCTTCAGAGTTCTTTTCACCTGATGAAATAGAAGATCTTATGGATATTCTTCAGGACATGGGAGTCAAAGTTGTAGATCATGAGGAGAAAGTTCCACCAGAAGAAGAAATAGAAGAGGATTTAGGTGAATACGAAAAAACAGAAGACCTTGTGCAAGCATATTTTTACTCAATGGGGGATATATCTATCCTGACAAAAGATGAAGAGACGGATCTTGCAAAAAAACTCGAAGCCGGAAAGGAAATTATAAAGGAAATAGTTACTGCCTTGCCTATCTATAAAAAACTCGAAGCCAGTCTCAATGGAAAAGAGGAAGACTTAAATAATCTTGAAGAAGAAAGGCCTGATGAGGCGCTGTCAAAAAGTGTGGAAGTCATTGAAAACCTTATGGAAGAAGTTGAATCTGCAGACAGGAAGATTATTAGACATGTCTCACTTAAAGGACTCAAAAATACGATAAGAGAAAAAAAGAAAAAAAATATAGATACTAAAAAACTTGAGGCGTTAGCAAAAGAGGTTGAAAAGAAATATAGAAGAGTAGAAATTGAAGTTGGAGTTAAAGTTGATAATCTTAAAATAATGTGGATACGTATTTTAAAGGCTAAGACACTTATAGGTGCGGCTAAAAATGAACTGATAACTCGTAATTTAAGACTCGTGGTTAACATTGCAAAGAATTATGTTGGCAGGGGTCTTCCTCTTCTGGACCTTATACAGGAAGGAAATATCGGTCTTATGAAGGCTGTTGATAAGTTTAAATATGAAAAGGGTTTTAAGTTCAGCACTTATGCAACGTGGTGGATAAGGCAGGCTATAACAAGGGCTTTAATCGACCAGACGAAAACCATTAGGGTTCCTGTTCATATGATGGAATTTTATAATAGAGTTACCAAAGCATCAAGAGAGCTTACACAACAGCTTGGCAGGGAGCCGACGAATGAAGAAATAGCCCAGAAACTTACTGTCCCGACAAGAAAGGTTGAGGAGGTTTTCAGGGCTATACAGGATCCTATAGCGCTCCAGACCCCGGTAGGGGATGAAGATACTGAGCTTGAGGATTTTATAGGTGATAAGAATAGCCCGTCGCCTTATTCAGATGCGGAAAAGATTGAAACATCCGAGCAAATACAGATGGTACTGAAGACTTTAACTCCAAAAGAAGAAAAAGTTATCAGAATGAGATTCGGTATAGGTGCGGATAGAGATCATACCCTTGAAGAAGTCGGAAGGCATCTTTCAATAACAAGAGAAAGAGTTAGGCAGATAGAAGCAAAGGCATTAAGGAAGCTTAAGCATCCGAGCAGGCTCAAGGCACTGAAGAAGTTGACAATTATCCCTAGTTAGCTTTTGTTACGCCATCTCCCTTTATTATTTCGCTGTTGCTTTTCTTAACTATAGCAGTTGAAGTTGTTTCTCCAGTGTCTATAATCTGGACCAGACCGTTTATTATCTTGTGTGTACTCTGCAATGTACTTGTAAGTAAATCTCCTATTTCTAATCCGTCAAGAGTGCCTTTATCAATATAAACGATATCCATTATCCCGTTAATAAGATGGAGCTGCCTCGTAGCAATTATATAACCATTTATATCAGGCTTTCTAGGATCTTTAATGGCAAGAGGTGGTTCTATTTCGTAAAATTCATCAAGCATGTCTCCTGTGGATATCTCATTGAAAGAGTCTCTGATGATTATTTTCGGATCGCTGCTGTTTTCTACGACTTCTGCAACGCCAAGTATCTCGAATAAATATCCGAGTTCGTTGCCAGACTTTGGATGATTTACTTTTTCAACTAATTTAATCACATAAAATTTGTCCCCAATTGTAACTGGACTTCCTGTTTTGATATAGGCGTAATCATTTTTTCCAAGAATGGTTCTGTTGGTCGGAGTATCAGTTATCATCCCTACTTGAGGCACATAATCATCAATATAGCCGCTTGCAATTAAGGCATCTCTATTTATTAGGTATTCTTTTTTAGCAGGTTTGACTATTATTTCTGGAGGTTTCTCTTCTACTATCTCTGGTTTCTTTTCTACTTTGGCTTTTGGTTTAGTTTCAGGAATTTCTTTCTGTATCTGTAACAGATATAATGGGATTTTAATCTTCTGGTCAGGATAAATTCTGTCAGGGTTTTCAATTTCAGGATTTTCTTTCCAAATCTTAGGCCACAGAAAAGGATTGCTCAATTCAGTTTGTGAGATGTCCCAGAGAGTATCTCCTTTTACAATTGTGTAATCCTTATAGTCCTGATTCTCTGCGGTTATAAAAGACGGCAGGAGTATAATAATAAATACAAACAGAATTCTTTTTAACAATATTATCAAGTTTTTTCTTAGCATAATGACTCTCCTTTAAATTATAACGTTATATAAAAAATAACGAAGATAGTTAAAACTGTCAAGTATTTATTAAGCATGCCATATTATAACTATTTTTAAGATTTCTGATATTATTGTATATCATGGGGTATATAAAGATATTCTTTTTTTTAGTTTTTTTAATAATGCCTTTTAGTATACATGCGGCAGAAGTAAAAGAATATATACTTGAGAACGGACTTAAAATACTGATCATCGAAGAACATAAAGCACCTGTAGCTACATTCCAGGTATGGTATCGTGTAGGGTCAAGAGATGAGCCTGCATCTAAATCCGGATTGAGTCATTTGCTTGAGCATATGATGTTTAAAGGCACACCTAAATATGGTTCAAAGGTTTTTTCAAGGATTATTCAGAAAAATGGTGGCATAGATAATGCGTATACCACGAAAGATTATACTGTGTATTTTGAGCTTTTTTCTTCAGACAGGATAAATCTGTCGATTGATCTTGAAGCTGATAGGATGCAGAATCTAATGATAGAGTCTAAAGAAACGATTTCCGAAAGAAGTGTTGTCATGGAAGAACGGCGAATGAGGTATGAGGATGACCCCCAGAATTCCTTGTTTGAGGAAGTAGTTGCAGCTTCATTCATGGTGTGTCCGTACCGAAGACCTGTTATTGGTTGGATGTCTGGCATTAGGTCTATAGAAAGAGATGATTTGTATAAATATTATAAAACCTACTATTCGCCTGATAACGCTGTTATTGTTATCGTGGGTGATGTGAATGCAGATGAGATAATAGAGGATGTAAAGAATTCTTTTGGGAATATCCCTCAAGGCCCTCAAAGGGAAAACATTGTATGCATGGAGCCGGAACAAATGGGAGAAAGGAGGGTAATTCTTAAAAGGGAGGCAGAACTTCCTTATATCCTGATTTCTTATCATGCTCCTGGTTTTCCGGATGAAGACAGCTATTCCCTTGATGTTTTAAGCCTTGTACTTTCAGGGGGGAAAAGTGCGAGGCTTTATAAATCTCTGGTTTATGAAAAAAAGATAGCACTTGGTGCATCTGCCAGTTATAGTGGTTTCAACAAAGACCATTATCTGTTTTTCTTTTCTGCAACAGCCTCTCCAGGGGCGGATATAAAAAGTGTTGAGGACTCTCTTTATACTGAGATTGAGAAGATAAAGAAGGAACTTCCTTCTAAACGAGAGATTCAGAAGGCAAAAAACCAGATCGAGTCCTCTTTTATAATGGAACAGGATTCTATTTATGTGCAAGCCATGAATTACGGGGTATTTGAAATGATTGGAGGGTGGAGACTTCTTGATAGATACCTTGAAGGGATAAGGAAGGTAACACCTGAGGATGTGACAAGGGTGGCAAAGAAATATTTAACCGAGAAAAACAGGACAGTGGGCATATTGATACCAGAAAAAATCCAGATTCAAAATGAAAAATAACAATCACAGAAAAATATTGATTTGTTCTTTTATCTTATGTTTTGCATTTTTATTTTTAAATACCAATAATGTTCTTGCCATTGATGCAAAGAGGAATATTTCCCAAAATGGCCTTACAGTACTTCATTCAGAAAAACATAGTCTTCCCATTGTTATGGTTACATTACTTGTGAGAGGGGGCCAGATCAATGAACCAGAAGAGCTGGCAGGGCTTGCAAATCTTACCGCAGAACTTCTCACAGAGGGCACAAAGAGCCGTAAGTCCGCTGACATAAGTGAGGAAGTGGAGTTTATAGGAGCATCTCTTGATGCATCGGCTGGTAGTGATTATATTACAATTACCCTATCAGTTTTAAAAAAAGATATTAACAAAGGGTTCGAACTTTTTTCTGATGTGCTTCTTAATCCCACCTTTCCGCAAGACGAGATTGACAGAAAGAAAGACCTTATAAAAGGTTCTCTGAAACAGCGAGAAGAGGAGCCTTCTTACCTTGCAGAACGTGCCTTTAAAAAAGAGGTATTTGGAGAATATCCGTATGGAAGGATTATTGAGGGTTCTGTTGAGACCATTGATAATATAAAAAGAGATTACTTAGTAAAATTCTATCATGATAATTTTCTTCCGAATAACTCTATATTATCAGTTGTCGGAGACCTTACATCTGACGAGTTAAATACTCTTATTGAGAAATATCTTGGTGAGTGGAAGCAGACAGACCTTCCATTAAAAATCGTGAAGGAATTCGATGGAGTAAATATGAAGAGTATTGTAAAAATAGAAAGAGACCTGACTCAGGCGAATATTGTAATAGGTAACCTTGGTATCAGGAGGGAAAACCCGGATTATTATGCAGTGTCTGTCATGAACTATATCCTTGGTGGAGGTGGCTTTTCGTCAAGACTTATGCAGTCTATAAGAGATGAGATGGGCCTTGCATATGATGTGAATAGCGCTTTTGCAGCCTATAAGGAGCAGGGAAGTTTCCAAATAGATGTCCAGACTAAGAATGAGTCTGCAAGCACGGTTATTAATGAAATATTGGAACAGATCAAAAGAATACGAAATGAAGAAGTTTCAGATGATGAACTTTCAGAGGCGAAATCGTATTTGACAGGCAGTTTTCCAAGAAGGCTTGATACTAACAGAAAAATTTCCAATTTTTTAGCCGCTGTTGAGTTTTATAACCTTGGACTTGATTATGCAGAAAAATATCCCGATTATATAAATTCTGTAACAAAAGAAGATGTGCTTAAAGTTGCGAGGAAATATCTCGACCCTGAAAAATATGTTCTTGTCATTGTTGCAAACCAGAAAAAAGCAGATATTCAAGGCCTTGATTCTCAATGATGTAATAAAAACAAAATCAATATAATTTAACTGTGAAAAATAAACTTCTGTTCTATCTGATTACATTAATATTTACATCAGTTTTTTTCATCCTTCAGTTACATAATCCAAGAATTATCCAGGAAAAAGTTGAGGGTAGAACATACGACCTGAGGCTAAATCTCAGGGACATCTTTAGACATCAGTCTCCTCCGGAAGATATCATCATTGTTTCTGTAGATGAAAAGAGTATAAGAGAGATTGGGAGATGGCCTTGGAAAAGGGATGTCATGGCAGAACTTGTCAGTAGAATCTCAATAGGGAAACCAAAGGTTATCGGAATTGATATTATGTTCAGCGAGCGGGAAAGCAGGGATACTGATGAAAAACTTGCGAAGGCTATAGAGAAGGCAGGCAATGTTGTACTTGCAACAGCGTTTATTGTGCCTGAAGAAAATAAAAAAAATGCACTTGAAAAAGAGGAAAAAAATATGCCAGATTTTCTCTGGGACTCTGCATTTATGGAGGTGAAAAGCGTAAAAGGGATTTCCTGGAAAAATTGGGCAATAAAACCCGATTTGGTTATACCTCCTCTCAAAGAATTTGCTGAAGTTTCATCTCTTGGCCATGTGTATACACTTCCTGACATGGATGGCGTACTGAGGTGGGAGATTATGTATCTTTATTATGGAGATGACTGCTATCCTTCATTTCCCCTTCAGGTATCCAGGATTGCACTCGGGATAGGGATGAAGGACATGGTTCTTTATGGAGGCTCACGGATAAAGCTCGGTGATATATATATAGATACTGATATTAGTGGGCGTGTACTCGTGAATTATATCGGTAACTTTGTATACAAATCGGCATCAGATATCATCAATGGCAATACATCTGCGATTATTTTCAAGGACAAGATAGTTTTAATCGGAACTTCTGCCCTTGGTACACACGACCAGAAAGTTACCCCCCTTTCTGCCAACATGCCGGGTATTGAAAAAAACGCAAATGTTGTGGAGAACATCTTTTTACATAATTTTATAAGAAAAAGCCATGGATTTGTGGAGTTAGCATTTATACTTTTTACAGGCATCTTCTTAGGTTTTCTTCTCCCAAGATTAAAAGCTATCCCTGGAGCGGCACTTGCGATCGGCTCGATAGCATTGTATATTTTTCTTAATTTTTATTTACTGATATATAAAGATCTATGGACAAATCTTGTCTATCCTGTAACAAATATGTCACTTGTTTTTATAGGCATAACAGTATCAAAGCATTTCTTTGAGGAAAAAAAGGCGAAGGAAATAAGGTCCATGTTCTCAAGTTATGTATCTCCAAAGATTGTTGAGGAACTTATCAATAATCCGGAAAAAGCAAAACTTGGTGGCGAGAGAAAAACAGTTACGATTCTGTTCTCCGACCTTGTAGGGTTTACAAGTATTTCAGAGAGATTGCCTTCCGAGGAGGTAGTTTCCATGCTTAACGAATATTTCAAGGAAATGGTGGAAATTATTTTCAGATGGGATGGTACGCTGGATAAATTTGTTGGAGATGAGATAATGGCATTCTGGGGCGCACCTGTTGACCAGCCGAATCATGCTGAGCTGGCTGTGAGATGTGCACTTAATATGACAGACAAGCTTTCCGAGTTGCAGGATAGATGGATGAAAGAAGGGAAAGAGATTCTTGACTTCGGTATCGGTATAAATACCGGTGAGGTTATTGTCGGGAATATAGGTGCTGCGGCCAGAAAGATGGATTATACTGTTATTGGTGACAATGTAAATCTTGCAGCAAGGGTTGAAAAGCTTACAAGGAATTTCAATTCAAAGATTATTGTTACAGAGTTTGCCGTGAATAATCTGAGTCCGATAATCGAAAAGGGTTTAATCGGGCACTGCCAAATAAAGGAACTTGAGATAGTCAAAGTCAAAGGGAAAGAAAAAGGGGTAAAGATTTTTGAACTCAAAAGCAAGAAGCATAAAAAAGCTTATCCAGCATAGCCAACTACTGAAATTCCTGCTTTTTTTGACTCTTCGATAATCTTTTCTTTGTCTATAAGGAGGGTTTTTTTTGCTTCGACAGATAAAACCCGTGCACCAACTTCAATCATTGCCTTTAATGTATTCAAACCTACTACGGGCACATCAAATCGCATGTCCTGATTGGGTTTGCTGACTTTAACCACAACAGCTCCACCACCTGAAAGCTTCCCGCCTCTTTTTATGGCCTCATCTGTACCTTCGATTGCCTCAACTGCCATAACAGCCTGATTTTTAACCACGACAGTTTGTCCAATATCAAGCCTCCCGATTTCCTTGGCGATTTTCCAGCCAAATGCAATATCTTTCCATTCTTCACTGGTTGGACTTTTTTTCGTAAGAACTCCCTGAGGTGTAAGTAGAGTAGAACTGAAATGGGTTATATTAAGAAGATTAATCCCTTCTCTTTCTATTTCACTTGTTATTGCTAGAAGGATAGAGTCGTCGCTTCTGTCTTTCAGGGAAAAAAGAAGTTTTACTGCCCTGAGATCCGGGGTGATCTTACTTTTATAAAGTAACGTCTTTGATACTTTACCTGCCAACACCGCCTTTTTTATGCCATAATTTTTCATTGAATCAATAATCTTGCCGAACTTACCGACATTGACCCATTTTATTTCATCTACGTATGACGACAGCGATTTGTCGGCTAAAGGTTCAAGGGCTATAGCGATAACAGTATACCCCTGTGATTTTGCTTCACTGGCTATAGCCTTTGGGAGGTCACCCATCCCTGCGATCAGACCGAGTTTTTTCTTCATTTGTAACAACACATGATGAGCGATACAGGCTGCTGCTCTTTATTTAATGCGCAAGGTCTCTTTTATAGCGTATACTGTATCTTGCATCACGCCTTTTCTTTTCTACCTGCAGATACCTCTTTTATTCTTTTGTATGAACTCTATGAGATGCTTCATTTCATCAGTATATGGGAGGTCTTCCTGTATTTTCTTTAAAGCATCTTTTAATGTTCGCTTTTCCCTGAAAAGTATTTTATAAGCTTTTTTTAGTTCGTTTATAGTCTGTTCAGAGAACCCGAACCGCTTGAGGCCGATTATATTTAGCCCGAAAAGTTTTGCACGTGCTCCTGATGCTATCATATAGGGTGGTATATCCTGTCCTACTCCACTGAAACCGCCGACCATTGAATAAGCTCCGATTCTTGTGAACTGGTGAATTGCGACAAGTCCACCTATCACGGCATAGTCTTCTATGGTTACATGTCCTGCGAGAGTTGCAGCATTTGCCATTATAATCTGATTTCCTATCTTGCAGTCATGTGCTATGTGAACGTATGCCATTAGAAAATTATTGTCTCCGATGGTAGTTATGCCATCTCCTCCAACGGATGCCCTGTGTATTGTTGTATATTCACGGATTATATTATTGTTTCCAATTTTTAAACCTGTTTTTTGTCCTTTATATTTTAAATCCTGTGGCGGGAGCCCTATACTCGTGAACGGGTATATTACTGAGTTTTCACCTATCTCGGTATTGCCTTCTATAACTACATTTGAAATGAGTTTAGAGCCCTTTTTCAGACGGACTCCCTCTCTGATAATACAGAATGGACCTATAAGGGTCTCTTCTTCTATCTCTACATCTGTGGATATGATTGCTGTTGGATGGATTCCCTTTTCCATATTTTATATCTCTCTTTCTGTAAGCATGGCTGTAAATTCAGCTTCTGCAGCTACCTTTTCCTCAACTAAGGCATTGCCTGAAAACTTCCATACAGTTCCTCTCTGTTGCAGTACGTTAACCTCAAGTCTGAGTTGATCTCCTGGTACAACCGGCTTTCTGAATTTTGCTTTCTCAATACTTAAAAAGTACACGGATTTAGCATCTTTTACACCTGAACGGAAGGCCAGTATGCCTGCTAATTGAGCCAATGCTTCTATTATAAGTACGCCAGGCATAATTGGATGCCCTGGGAAATGCCCCTGAAAAAACTCTTCATTAATTGTCACGTTTTTTATCCCGACGGCCCTTGTGCCTGGTTCTATATCAATAACTCTATCAACCAGAAGGAACGGATATCTGTGCGGTAAGAGTTTTTGTATCTCCTTTATATCCATTATATCCATAATATTTTAGTTTCCTCCTTTCAGCTTTTTTATCTTTTCTTCCAGTTCTCTAATCTTTTTATATAGTTCTGGTAGTTTTGCAAATAAGGCACTGGCCTTTAGCCACTCCCGATGGGGCATGGCAGGTGAGCCAGAATAAACCCCTTTTGAAACATTACCCATTATGCCTGATTGGGCACCAATCATTGTTTCCGAGGCTATTTTAGCGTGATCGGCAACACCAACCTGACCAGCTAAAGTAACATAATTACCAATTTCTGTGCTACCACCTATTGCTACTTGCGCAATAATGATCGAGTTTTTGCCGATTTTTACATTATGACCTATCTGGACAAGGTTGTCTATTTTTGTGCCGCTCCCAATTATTGTGTTTCCTGTTGTTGCCCTGTCTATAGAGACGTTGGAACCTATTTCGACATCATCTTCGACTATGACACCTCCAACCTGAGGAATCTTATAATGTCTGCCTTTCTCAAAAACATATCCGAACCCATCGGAACCAATTACAGAGCCTGAATGTATTATTACTCTGTTCCCGACTTTTATCCCCTCTCTCAGCGTCACGTTAGGATAAATAATGCATCTTTCTCCGACAATAGTATTTTCACCTATGAAGACATGCGGATAAATTACAGTCCCTGTTCCAACAGAAGCACCTTCTGATATATAAGAAAACGGGAAGATCGAAACATCTGTTGCTATTTTTGACTTGTCAGAAACAAAAGCATCCTTGCTTATACCGATGCATTTGTGCGGCTTTATATAGAAATATTCAAGTAGTTTTGCAAAAGCGAAATAGGGGTTTGATACTTTAAGCTGTATGATGTCTAAATCAGATACAGGCTCTTTTACAATCACACATGAAGCTTTGCATCCTGGAAGGTCTTTTATAAATTTCTTTGATGAGACAAATGTGATATCTCCCTTTTTTGCCTCATTAATACCTGAAACACCTGTGATTTCAATATCATCCGACTGAGGCGGACCTATTATCTCCCCGTCAGTCAGGGATGCAAGTTCTTTAAGCTTCACTACTTCTTTGTTTTATTTTTTAACTCGTTATATTTTTTCATGACATCATCTGTTATCTCTATGCCTTTATTTGAATAAAGAACTATTCCTTTTTCGATTATGAGTGTATACCCTTGTTCTACCCCTATTTTTTCTACTATTTCACGGATATCTTTTATTATATTATCTGTTAGTTCTCCCTCTTTCTTCTTGACTTCAGCCTGTGAATCCTGAACAGACCGCTGATATTCCCTGAGCAGTTTTTCTAATTCGTCTTCCTTTTTTTTCCTTGCCTCTGTAGAGAGCGCAGAAGCCTGTTTTTCTAAATCGCTTTTAAGCTTTTCTACAGTTTTGCCTTTTTCCTCAATCATAGATTCCTTGGATTTTATTAAATCCTCGAGGTCAGATTTCGCCTTCTTCCCAGCTTCTGATTCATTCAAGACCTTCTGGAGGTCCATAGCTCCAAATTTAACAGAATCAGCTGCGAGTAAAGAAACCGGCAAAGCAAGAAAAATAAACAGCAATAATATCTTTTTCATAATTCCTCCTTAATAACCTGTATCAGTTTAATCTTTATTAGTTTAGTGCTAGTTTATTCTAATTTTCTAGAAAAATGATCCAAATGCAAATTCAAATCTGCTGGATTGCTCATCAGGTTTTTTGTTGATATTATAACCCCACTCGATCCTTATAGGTCCAAAAGGTGATATCCATCTTACGCCAAGGCCTGTGGTGTATCTGAGAGTGCCGAATTCTTCGAATGATTCATAAGAATTTCCTGCATCAAAAAAAACTACGCCTTTTAGCTTCAGCTCACTGGCAATCGGGAATATATATTCTGTGTTGAAAATCAGTTCTTCTGTTCCCCCAATCGGGTCTCTTGTTTCTTCATCTCTAGGTCCTGCTTCACCAAAACCCAATCCCCTAATTGTATATATCCCACCAACATAAAATCTTTCATATAATGGCAGTTCTTTGCCAAAGATGCCTTTTGCATAACCGAACCTGCCTCTAAACATAACTGTTGTAGATCCAATGGGGAAATACCATGCAGAATCAATCTCACTTTTAACAAATTTATTATTTCCTCCGATTCCTGCAAATGTTACATAGAGGGAATTCCGTGAGCCTCTTGAGGGGTCAAGGAAATTGTCTCTGGAATCTCTAACTAAAACCGGGGTAACACTGCTGGTTGTCCTTTTGCCTTCCTGCTCTGTAATTATTTTTGATGCATCTTCAGATATGTTATATATGTCTGCATACTCAAAATTATATGCTATGTCGCCCCACCAGTAATCTGAAAAATATTTGCCAAAAGAAAACCCGAAACCCGTTGCCTCTTTATTATAATCTATATATTCTTTTGTGGTATTGTAGACATTTGCAGAAAATGAGATTGGTTTATCCAGGAAATAGGGGTCTCTGAAAGTGATGTCGTAATACGTAGTTCTGCCTCCGAGTTCTGCTCTGATTTTAACTAGCTGTCCTTTCCCAAATAGATTCCCCTGTGTTAGATCGACCATTGCAATAAATTTCTCGACTGAGCTATAACCTCCACCGATACTGAAGAAGCCGGTCGGTCTTTCTTTCACCTTTATATCAATATCTACTTCTTTTGCCTCTGGTTGAGGTTTTGGTATTAACTCTACAGTTTCAAAAAAATTAAGGTTGTTAATTTTTTCGTAACTTCTTCTCAATAAGGAGCTATTAAATATATCGCCCTCGTCAAGCCTGATTTCCCTTCTTATAACCTTATCCCGTGTCTTGGTGTTCCCTGAAATTTCTATCCTGCCAATTTTATATTTTTCCCCCTCGTCAATAGACAGGACTATTTTTACAAGTTTTTTGCTTTCGTCAGGTATCAGATCGGGGATGACAGTTATAAGCGCATACCCGTTTTCTGAATATAGTTCTGATATTGATAGTACATCTTTTTTAAGGTCCTCTTTGCTGAAATAGTTGTCAGGTTTAAGGGTTATTCTTTTGTTTATTTCATCATTGCTGAAGACATTATTGCCGGAGAATTCAATAGAAGAAATTTTGAACTGGTCACCTTCTGAAACCGGTATTGTTATGATCATTCTTTTTCCATCATCTGTGAGCTGAATTTTTGGTTCTCCTACCGCAACCTGGATAAAACCGTTATTAAAATAAAGGTCTCTTATCCTTTCAATATCCCATTCCATGCGTTCTTTTTTAAAATAGCCCGATGAAGAAATAAATGAAAAAAGCCACCATTCCTTGGTCTCTATAGCACTTTTTATCTTGCCTGCTGAAAGGGCCTTGTTACCTTCAATATTTATTTTTTTAATCTTAACTTTTGAACCCTCTTCTATCTGATAGGTCAGGCTTGCTGAATCAGAACTTATTGTTTTAATTACAGGTACTATTTTTGAAAGCCAGTATCCCTCTTCTTCATAGAACGCCCTGAGCTTGTTTGAG
>MHEF01000117.1:14580-16627 GCA_001805125.1 Nitrospirae bacterium RBG_13_39_12 | reverse complement strand
AGAACCGGATCGGCAATGGCGCCGGTTGTAATTGTTATTTTTTCCTTCAGTTTTGAGTCGTCGAACTCTTGGTTACCCTGGAATTCTATTTTCATTATGGTAGGCTTTTCCCTAATAATGTATATCAGCCGTATACCACCCTCAAATGATTCAATCTCAGCCCTGACATCGTCAAAATAGCCCAATTTATAAATATTTTTAATGTCTTCGTTGGTTTTTTCCTGGGAGATAGGGTCGCCTTCTTTCTGAGTAATCTTGGACTTCACCGAGCTTTCATCGATTCTTTTGAGCCCTTTTATCTCTATTGTATTGATAACAGGAAGCTCCTGGGCATGGATAAGCCAAGGTATTAAAAAGATATTAAAAAGAAACAATATCAGGATTATTTTTTTAGGCATCTTTGCCTCCTCGAATACAAAAGCTCGAAAAGTATAGCATTCTTTGAGGGGTGGATGTAAATAGAAAAAATGAGGATGTGGTAAATATAAAAAATTGGGGATATGGAAAGAAAGAGGCAAATTTAAAATTAGGTAGAATTTTTACTTGACAAAATGAATCGGCTTGATTAACATTATATACTTTTCTTAAGTTTCTCTTAAGAATTAACAAAAAAAGTATTTAATTATCTGGCACTTTTCTCTAAAAATCATTAAGGAAGGGGGGTGAAGAGTCGAGATTTAAAAATTTGTTTTTTTTAGTAGTATCTTATAAAAATTTATCAGAAGGAGGTTGAAATGGGAGCTGAAGGTCAAGAACATTTATGGGATAAAGAAGTTAAAGGTCATAGAACATACAATGACATAAGGATCTTCACTGATGAGCAGCTGAAAAATTATACTGAAGAAGAGCTGAAAAATTTCAAAGGTAAACATGCTACCCCCATGTTGGATGAGCTGGAAAAAGGCCCATGGCCCAGTTTTGTAAGTGATATAAAGAGGGAAGCTTTGCATAGAAATAAATTGGGGCAGGACAATCTGCAGATACCTGCTGAAATTTGCGATGATTTATTAGGGATAGTAGAGCTTTCATATAGGGATGGTGAGACTCACTGGAAACACGGCGGTATTGTTGGCGTATTGGGTTATGGCGGCGGGGTTGTCGGCCGTTACAACGACCAGCAAGCGCAATTCCCTAATATTGCGCATTTCCACACCTATCGAGTTAACCAGCCCGGCGCAAAATTTTATACTACTGACTGGCTGAGAGGCTTTTGTGATATCTGCGAATACCGCGGAAGCGGTATGACCAATTTGCATGGTTCAACAGGTGACCTCGTCATGCTGGGTACATTTACAGACCAGTTGGAGCCAATATTCTTTGATCTGACACATGACCTCGGTGTTGATATCGGCGGCTCGGGTGGAAACCTTCGTACACCTTCAGACTGTATCGGCAAGGCTAGATGTGAGTTTGCATGTTACGATACGATGGATATGTGCTATGAGATGACCATGACCTTCCAGGATGAGTTACATAGACCGGCCTTTCCGTATAAATTCAAATTTAAGTTTGACGGCTGTCCCAATTGCTGTGTTGGCTCTATTGCCAGGTCTGATATGGCTTATATCGGCACATGGAAAGATGATATACGGATTAACCAGGATGCAGTAAAAGCATATGTAGGAGGCGAAATCCCGCGTAACGGAGGGGCAGTACAGGCGAACTGGGGACCTTTCAATATCCAGGAAGAAATTATTGACAAATGCCCAACAGAATGTATGAACTGGGATGGGAAAAAACTCAGCATAAACAATCCTGAATGCAATCGGTGTATGCATTGCATAGATGCGATGCCTGAGGCATTAAGAGTCGGGGCTGATCAGGGCCTGAGTATCCTGTTTGGCGCAAAGGCACCGATCCTGGAAGGGGCGCAGCTGGCTGTAATGACCATACCTTTCATGTATGCGAAAAAACCATATGATAGTATTAAAAACCTTGTCAGAAAGGTATTTGACTGGTGGATAGAGGAAGGCAAGAACCGTGAGCGCATTGGTGAAACTATTCAGCGTGTAACCTTGAAGACTTTCTGCGAGGTGCTCGGGATTCC
>MHEF01000117.1:13164-14519 GCA_001805125.1 Nitrospirae bacterium RBG_13_39_12 | reverse complement strand
GAGGTTCCCGGCGGATGGACAAGGGACATTAACGCATACAGAAAGAAACACCCAAGATAAAATTTATATAAAGGAGGTTATGTTATGTCAAAAGGTAAATTAGGCTATTTTGATCCTAAGAAGCCACAAGAGAACAGGATAACTGATATTGGCCCCAACCGTTTTGAGCAGATGATGCCGCCTGTTCTTAGAAAGAACTACGGAAAATGGCTGTCTCACAGAATACTGGAACCCGGACTATTGATGCATGTTTCTGAAACGGGGGATAAGGTATATACCGTCAGGGCTGCTGCACCACGAACTTTATCAGTAGAATATATCCGTGAAGTCTGTAGTATTGCTGATAAGTTCTGTAATGGCTATGTGAGATGGACAACAAGAAATAACATCGAATTTATAATGGATAATGAGAAAGCGGCACGCGATTTGAAGAAAGAATTAGACAGCACAAAATATCCTGCCGGCTCTTATAAGTTTCCTACAGGAGGTACAGGATTCGGTATTACCAGCATTGTGCATACCCAGGGCTGGATACACTGCCATACGCCGGCAACTGATGCATCTGGTCCGGTAAAGGCCACAGCTGATGTGTTGTTTGATTATTTTAAGTCCATGAAATTACCGGCAAAATTAAGAATCGCTCTGGCTTGCTGCCTGAATATGTGCGGTGCGGTTCACTGCTCTGACATCGCATTGCTCGGTTATCACCGCAAACCGCCTACAATAGACCACGAGGTTCTGGGAAAGGTCTGTGAGATCCCGCTTGTTATTGCAGCATGTCCGCTTTATGCAATCAAGCCGTATACTACTCCGGAAGGAACAAAGAGCGTAACAGTTAACCAAGAGAAGTGCATGTACTGCGGAAACTGCTATACCATGTGCATGGCGTTGCCTCTGGCTGATGCTGAGGGCGACGGTATAGCCATATTGGTTGGTGGAAAGATTTCAAACCGTATAACCACACCGAAGTTCTCAAAGGTGATAATCCCCTGGCTGCCTAATAATAGGCCTCGCTGGCCAGAGGTTACCAATGTTGTTAAGAAAATCGTGGAAGTATACGCAAAGGATGCGAATAAATACGAAAGGCTCGGCGACTGGGCAGGGCGCATTGGCTGGGAGAAGTTCTTTGAGAAGACCGGGATACCATTTACTGAAAAGAGTATGGACGACTATCGCCTGGCTGTGGATACTTTCAGAACAACGACCCAGTTTAAATTTACAGAGCATGCCTGGGCAGTATCCAAGGCTGTTGGTGGCATATAAGATATTAAGGAGTGTAAGACATGGGAAAAGAAGAAATAAAACAGGCTATTCTTGATTATGCCTCAAAGGGTCCAAAGAGCAAGTTCTATTTC
>MHEF01000117.1:0-13129 GCA_001805125.1 Nitrospirae bacterium RBG_13_39_12 | reverse complement strand
TGACGCTAGTGCATCAGAGATAAAAAATGTAGCCTCTGAGCTTGTCAGAGAAGAAGTTATGGAGTTATTGTCAACCGGCAGCACCACGATGTACGGGTTGAAGGGAAGAGGCATATCTGTTGAAAAATCAGGTGATGCAGGCGGCGCCGAATAGAAAAAACTGGCGGGTTAAAGAGGCATTACCTCTTGAAACATTAAGGGATATGAGTGGCTAATGTTTTGGCCACTCATATCCCTTACCATTTGTTTATCTTAGATATACTTATATTAAAAAAATCAGCCTTAAAATTCAAAGGTTAGAGCTGGTAGAAATTCCTGCCTTTACGCCTTACTATATATTAATGTTAAAATATTAAAAATTATGAAAGATCCAAAAGATATTGAAAAATTTATTTACGAGCAGAAAAAACGGCTTAGAGATAAGCCGGAATGTGCTTCTGCCCTTTATAATTTAGGGGTCGTCCGCATGAATCAAGGCAAGTTTGATGAGGCGATAGAATTGTTTGAAGAGTCCGTCACGGAAGGGGACCGAATGTTTGAAGCCTTTGTCAATCTCGGATATATATACTTCAAAGAAGGTGACCTGGAGAAGGTGGTTAAGGCAAATTTAAGGGCTGTGGAGATAGAGCCCCGTTACGCAAGAGGATATGCAAATCTTGGTTTCGCGTATCTTCAGATGGGAAAGACCGATGAAGCAATAGATGCTTTGGAAAATGCACTTGAATTAAATCCCGAGATTGTTCAGGCCATGTGCAACCTTGCCAATGCCTATCTCCAGAAAGGGGATATAGAGAAAAGTATTGAGACAAATAGGAAAATGCTTGAGATGGCACCGGATTTTTCTCTAGGCTACAACAACCTGTCTAATGCCTATTTCATGAAAGGTGAGTTTGGCGAAGCCATTACAAATTGTGATAAGGCATTAGAGTTAGGCTTTGAAGTGCACCCTGATTTTTTGAAACTTCTGGAGCCCCACCGGCAAAAAGGGGAAAAAAGAACAGGAAAAAGTAGAACGGGGGAAAGGAAATCATAGAAAGAGCACATGCTGCAAGATCTTTTTTCAAAGTACATGAATGTTGCGCAAAAGGCTGATTATCTCTTCAAGACAATCCAGGAGAAATATCCCCTCAGCGTGAAATGCAGAATACGCTGTTGTGATTGCTGTCATGCTGTTTTCGGTGTCTTTCCTATAGAGGCAGCATACTTGAATTATCATTTTAATCAATTGGAAAGGAAAGTAAAGAGAGATGTCCTCAGGAGAGCTGAAAAAGCAGAGACTGAAATGTTAAAGACAAAGGATGCACTGAAGGTTTTCGATGATAAGCCTGAGATGAAGGCATATGGGTTAGGAAAACAGAGGATTAGATGTCCCTTTTTAGGTGATAGAGAAGAATGTATACTCTATGAAAGGCGCCCGGTTATATGCAGGGTTTATGGAGTACCTTACAGCCTTAAAAACGGAAATAAAGAGAGTTCTTATGTCTGTGGTCTTTCCGGTTTTCAGGAGAAAGCTACCTACTCAGCAGTAAAACTTGATGGACTCTATCATGAACTCTGCCAACTTTCAAAGGAGATGTTCACTGGAACGGCTTCTACACATCCGGAAAAGGCAAGTCTGATGTTACCGCTTTCAAGGGTGTTAAGGATGTCTTTTGAAGAAATCATGAAGGGAGATTTTGAATAGCAGTATACAGCTTCCCGATATGATTTCCTATGTTTTCAATTATCACAGGAAAATCCTCTGTACCGCTATAAATTTCTAATAATGGCTCAAATACAGTTTTCAGGTCTTTTTTGTCAAACGATTGTATCAACATGAGGAACTCATCTTCACTTCCTAAATGAAGAGAAAATTCATCACGTAATTTCAAAGCCTCGAGAAATCCCGTCACTGTTGCTTCAACGCAATAGTCTTCTATCCAAATTATTTTACCCAGTCCATCCAGTTTATCCAGCCTCATTCTAATGGATAAAATTAAAAGGAAGTAAAGCAGAGCCAATACTGGGTTTATCTTTTCTTTATCTCGAAAGACCATGAAAGGCTCATATTGTCTGGCAGTAGTGAGGCGCACATCGATTACTTCATCTTCAATCTTTGCTATAAAGTCGCCTGCTGCATGATGCCATGGTTGTATCTGGCAGTAATTGTCGAAGTCATAATAGAGTGTCAAGATTTTTGAAGCCTGTTTAAATATTTCAAAGCTTTGCTCAGTGGATAAATATTTATATCCCTTTCCGAATTCCCAGAGTTTTAATAACGTTTTTCCATTTTCATTTTGAGAAATATGAAACTCATGATAACCTTCAAACCATTCTTCCAGTAGGAATACCATAGAGTTTTGCTCAATCAAATAATATACTTCAGGCAGGTAAGGCAGATTAAATTTTATATATAATTTTTTAAGAATAGAAAATTCTTTTTTTAGACAATCCTTACCAAATTCTGAAACAGCTACATTCAATCCAAACTTTACTTTTCCTTCTTTGAGAATCAATTCAATACTTGCCGGATGGTATAGAAGTCCGTGTTTTTCCGTACGTATAATAATTTCGTTAATCTCCTTTATATGGATCTTTCTGCCAAGTTTTTTACTGGCAGCATCGATTAACGGCCTGAAACCTTCCCGGGAAAGGAAGTCATTGATGGAATGGAAGTAAACACCGTAGGGAGTCTTTAATTGATCACATTCTAATGGTAAGTCCCATTTATCTTTCTCAGCGGGGATATCACCACAGGGGGAAGAAACGAGATATCTTATCCGGGGATTGACCATTTAATGGGTAAGTTTTTCAAAAGCCTCTTTTGCTAACTGGGCTACTGTTACTTCTCTTAATTTCCCTTCTCTCCAGATGGAGAGCTTATGGTTATCTTTTTCGAGTTTGATTAATTCATCAACTGAATCATTGTATCCTAAATTACCCAGAGCCCATGCTGCGTATCCTCTGAGGACAGGGTCAGGGTCATTGAGGAATGAGCAGAGGGGACGGCGTGCGTATTTAACCAGCTCCGGTTCTACTCCTGCAATAATTCCAATTGCCAACGTAACTTCCTTCCGGTAATCTTTGTGATTTAAAAAAGAAAGTATCGCCGGGCTGAACTCTCCGTACAGGTCAGGATTTATACTTATTATTGAACCGGCAGTTTCCAGCGCACCCCAAGCTGATGAGCCGGAATTCGATGTATTCTGTATTAACTGGGATATAAATTTGCTTATGATATCAGGACGTATCTCTCCAATTTTATTGCAGACCTTACTGACCATATCAATAATTCTCCAGCGCAAGTCCTCATCAGGGGTGTAGAGCATACGTTGTAGTTCATTTAATACCCTTGTGTCTTCTCCTGCCAAAGCAATAAGCTCTTCCTGCCTGTTGTCTATCAGGTAATTTCTGACTTTTTCTTTTGAAAAATTTTCTGAACGTAATTTCTTTTTGGAAAAAGGTTGTGATGCCTTTAGTCTTTCTTTTACCTTCTCTTCGGTAACTTCCTGGAACTGGTCAACGATTTTAATAAAAATAAGTACTCCTCTTACGAACCGGTCATTATAGGTTTTTCCGGGAACTATCGTATGAGTCACGATATCATAATTTCCAATGACAGAATCTGTGTAATCTTCTCCATAAGAAAGGGAAAAAGCCAGGTAGTCATCGTAATTGCAGGCAAACAATAGTGCCTCGATAAATGCGGCCCCCATGTTATGTCCTGTGGCATCATAGACATAAACAGCACCGCAGTTTTCACAGGCACCAACAGGAAATTCAAGCATTTTTCTCTGTTGTAATTCCTTGGGCTGCTCAATATAGTGATAACAAAAAGGGCAGCGGGGTTCTTCAGGTCGAGCTTTCATTGATTCTCCTTGCTATATTATTTCTGTTACAACTTTGCATATACATATAAAGGAATCTTAACTTTAATTCAGGAAAAGGAATACGTTTGTATTCTTGACATTTCACTTATCTTGACATTTCACTTATAATGTATTTATTTTAATAAACCAGACAAAAAAAGTCTTGATTAAGAAGACTGACTTCCACTTTTCTATATATTTTACGAGTTTTTTGAAAAGAAAAGATCATTTTCTGGTATATTAACAAAAGAAAGGAGTTTTTATGCCGATTTATGAATTTCGTTGTCTTTCCTGTGGACATGTCTTTGAACTTTTAAAGCTTAAAAAAGAGACTGAAAAAGTAAAGATGGAATGTCCTAAATGCAAATCCCAAGAAGTGGAAAGGATTTTAAGTACGGTCAGTGTTGTAACATCAGGCGGTGGAAAGAAAACCCAGACTGTTAAGAGTTGCGGAAGTGGGTCATGTGCTACGATTGAGGTGCCTGGTCATTCACGATGATCCGTTGCCCAAGGCTTATCATTGCAGGTCTTGGCGGCGATACAGGCAAAACTGCTATTAGTGTTGGGCTATGCCGGGCCTGGCAGGCGCAGGGATATAAAGTCATACCATTCAAAAAAGGCCCGGATTATATTGATATGGGGTGGCTTAGTCATGGAGCAAATCATCCCTGTTACAATATTGACCTCTTTTTAATGACTAAAGACCAGATACTTTCTTCCTTCGGTCTTAATACAAAAAAAGCAGATATCGCGGTTATTGAAGGAAATCGGGGGCTATACGATGGTATGGATCTGGAAGGGAGTGTAAGCACAGCAGAAATAGCAAAGCTTCTTCAGTCTCCGGTTATACTTATTGTGAATTGCACAAAAGTTACACGCACAATAGCCGCTCTGGTTCTTGGGTGCCAGATGCTTGACTCAGAAGTGCCGATTAAGGGCGTGATTCTCAACAGGTTAGCTGGCTCCCGCCATGAGTCAATTATTCGTAAAAGTATAGAGCATTACTGCAACTTGCCTGTAGTAGGAGCAATTCCCAGACTGAAAAATGTTACATTTCCGGGAAGACATCTTGGGCTGGTACCTCCACAGGAATATCCGATGGCTGAAGAGGCAATAGCTACGGCTTCTGAAATAGTAAAAAAGTATTTAGATGCAACCAAACTGTGGCAATTTGCACAGGATGCCCCGCTTTTAAACTTTAACTGCAGAGAAGATACTGTGATTAAAGAAAAAAAGGTAAATATTGGTATTATTCGTGACTCTGCCTTCCAGTTTTATTATCCAGAAAACATAGAGGCTTTAGAAAGATCAGGTGCACGGGTACTTGAGTTCAGTGCTTTAACAGACGATTTGCCACCTGAAATTGATGCCCTTTATATCGGGGGCGGGTTTCCTGAGACTCATGCGGAGGTTCTGTCCGGTAATGAAAAATTAAGAAAGTCTATTAAACAGGCTGCTGAGGATGGATTGCCCATTTACGCTGAATGCGGCGGTTTGATGTATCTTGCTGAAGAATTGATCTGGGAAGGTAAGAAATACCCTATGGTGAATATCTTCCCTATTGTAATTGGAGTAAGTAAAAAACCCCATGGTCATGGCTATACTATAATTGAGATTAATGCACCTAATCCTTATTTTAATACCGGACAAATTTTGCATGGCCATGAGTTTCACTATTCATATGTCTTTAACTTAGATGAAAAAGACAGTATTTCTTTCTGTTTCAAGATGAAAAGAGGACAGGGTATAGTAAATAAAATGGACGGGTTGTGTTACAAAAATGTACTTGCCACTTATACACATATACATGCACTTGGAACAGTAGAGTGGATAAGCAGCTTTATCAATACAGCAATCAGATATAAAAAAGGCAAGGAAGTTAAATATCAAATTTAAATCACTTTAATAATTAGAAGTTTAAGTTGACTTTTTAAAAATTATGATGTAATGTGAAGCACTTAGCTTTTTGGTAACATATTAGAGACCAAAAACAGATAGCTAAAATGATAAAAATATTTTTTAAAAAATTTCCTAATTTACAATTGTAAAAAACTTATCTATTTATAAGTTTTTTTTATTTGACCATAGTTATCACTTTGTATTAGTGTGTATAACTCAGTTTTCAAAAACTCATTTTTTTTATTAAATAAATATGTGTTGTATTAATGAAGACTTGATTCATGGGGGTCTTCAATCAGCAAATAAACTAAAATAAAGCAAGGAGGTTTTGACATGGGAAAAATGGAGTTCGAAGGAAAAGAATATGAACTTGATGAGGACGGTTATCTGACGGACTGGCAAGGATGGCAAGAAGGGATGGCTCAAAAATTTGCAGACGAGGATGGACTTACTCTTACTGCGGAACATTGGGAAGTAATAAAGTTCCTCAGGGATTATTTTGTTAAGTTCCAGATCGCTCCTATGATTAAGATCCTTATAAAGGAAATGGCGAAGGCATTCGGACCTGAAAAGGGGAATTCAAAATACCTTTATGCTCTCTTTCCGGCTGGACCTGCAAAGCAGGCATGTAGATTCGCAGGACTTCCAAAACCAACAGGCTGCGTGTAAAAGAATAAAAAAGCAAGGAGTAGGAAGTTTACACTTCCCGCTTCTTGCTCCTCATATTTTTTTTAGCTTGTATAAGTTTGTAGGAATAATATAACTAAAATTTATATGAGCAAATTAAAAGGCGATATTTAAAACTTTATGGAGAGTCAGAAACCGGATATGGAACTTAAGAATCTCCTTTTAGAAAAGAAATCTGCAATCTTGAAAAGATGGTTTAACATAACACTGGAAGCCTATCCATCTGACACTTCAAACTTTTTGAAAAAACAAAAAAACCGTTTTAACAATCCGGTAGGATACACAATCTCGAATGGGATAGAAGGTCTCTTTGAAGAAATCCTTAAAGGCTTTGATCCAGATAAGATTTACCCCTTTATGGAAAGCATAATCAAAATCAACGCTGTTCAGGATTTTTCAGCTTCCCGTGCAATTTCTTTTATCTTTCTCCTGAAAAAAGTTATCAGACAGGAATTGTCGGATAAAAGTCGAGATAGCGGTATATCTGAAGAATTGTTAATCTTAGAGTCTCAGATAGATGGCCTTGCCCTTCTCTCCTTTGACATTTATATGCAATGTAGGGAGAAGATATATGACCTCAAGGCAAACGAAGTAAAAAATATGACATACAGACTTTTAAAAAGAGCAAATTTGCTATGTGAGATCCAGGAAGACGAACCGGATCTCGAATCAACAACAATAATCCAAAATAAAGAGGGGTAACAAAATGGGACTCTTATTTTCATTTTTTTCGGTTTGTGTGCTTGCTCTGATTGCCTTCGTTGGAGTAAAGACGGTAAATCTGCACTTCCTCTTTGGAGTTGTAATACCTTATGTGGCTTTTATTGTTTTCGTTGTCGGGTTAATCTATCGGGTTATGAAATGGGGAAGTTCGCCGGTTCCTTTCCGCATACCCACGACTGGCGGGCAGGAAAAATCTTTTCCATGGGTAAAATATAGTAAACTCGATAACCCGTTCACTACACTCGGCGTTATTGGTAGAATGGCCCTTGAAGTGCTTCTTTTCCGTTCTCTTTTCAGGAACACAAAAACAGATTACAGGGAAGGCCCGAAGATTGCTTATGGCTCTACGAAATGGCTATGGTTAGGCGGCTTGGCATTTCACTACACTTTTCTTGTCATTCTTCTGAGACACCTAAGGTTATTTACCGAACCAGTACCTTACTTTGTGACCCTGCTGGAAAGTCTGGATGGATTTTTCCAGGTAGCTGCTCCAGTACTTTACTTGAGCGACATAATCTTTTTGGCTGCTGTATCGTACCTTTTCCTCAGGAGAGTTATTCTCCCGCAGATTCGGTACATTTCACTTGCAGCCGATTATTTCCCTCTGTTTTTAATACTTGCTATAGGTCTTTCCGGTGTCCTCATGCGCTATTTCTATAAGGTAGATATTGTCGGTGTAAAACAGTTAACCATGGGATTAGTCAGTTTGCATCCTGTAATACCTCAGGGCATTGGTGTAATTTTTTATATACATCTCTTCCTTATAAGCATACTCTTCGTTTATTTCCCGCTCAGCAAACTGATGCATATGGCAGGAGTCTTTATGAGTCCAACAAGGAACCTTGCAAATAACAACCGCTTTATAAGACATGTAAATCCATGGAATTATCCTGTTCATATCCATACATACGAAGAGTATGAGGACGATTTCAGAGATAAAATGAAAGCTGCTGGAATACCAGTGGAGAAGGAGTGAGCATGGCAAAGGCAAAATTCCCTACACCAGAAGAACTTTCGAAGATAAGTTATACCCCTCCTCAAAAGGGATGGATGGATACCCCGGTTGATATCAGACCGGGAATTTTTTGCTGGGGCGCTAAAGAAAAAAGTTTAAAACCTATAGGTTTTCCTAATGCGAGAGACTGGAACCCTACAGATGAAGATTGGAAGATTCAGGAAAATTGGAAAGAGATATTCCTTGAAACCATGGGAGACCTGCTTAAGAAGTACCGTTCTTTCAGGCTTTTTATGGATATCTGCGTAAGGTGCGGTGCATGTGCTGACAAGTGCCACTACTTTATCGGCGGAGGGGACCCTAAGAATATGCCTGTTCTCAGAGGAGAACTTCTCAGGTCAATATACAGGAGATATTTTACAGCGTCTGGAAAGGCATTAGGAAAGATTGCAGGGGCAAGAGAACTTACCATGGATGTGCTTAAAGAGCTATGGTATTATGCCTATCAGTGTTCCGAATGCAGGCGCTGCTCACTGTTCTGTCCTTACGGTATTGATACTGCTGAAATTACCATTATGGCAAGAGAGCTTCTCAATCGTTTGGGTTTAAACATCGAATGGATTGCAGGACCTGTTGCGAATTGTTACAGAACAGGAAATCATCTCGGGCTTCAGCCCCATACGATCAGGGATTCGTTTGACATGTTCCTCGATGATGTAGAAACAATCACAGGGATAAGAGTAGCCCCCACCTTTAACAGAAAGGGAGCTGAAATCCTTTTGGTTATTCCTTCTGGAGATATGTTTGCAGATCCCGGCACTTTCACAACTATGGGTGAGCTGCTTCTTTTCAATGAGCTCGGACTCGACTACACCATTAGCACGTATGCATCTGAGGGCGGAAATTTCGGGTTCTTTACAACAAATGAAATGGCGAAAAGGCTGCATACCAAGATTTACTCAGAGGCCAAGAGGTTAGGAGTAAAATGGATACTTGGAGGAGAATGCGGCCATATGTGGAGGGTATGGCATCAGTACCATAATACATGGTTTGGACCTATTGACTTTCTTGAAGAACCTGTCTCTCCAATAACAGGTACTAAGTTCGAGAATGCAAAATCCAACAAGACAGTCCATATCATCGAATTTACTGCTGATTTAATAAGGAACGGCAAACTGAATATAGATAAAAGCAGGAACGATCACCTGAAGGTTACCTTCCATGACTCCTGTAATCCTGCAAGAGGCATGGGGTTTTTTGAAGAACCAAGGTATGTAATTAAAAGTGTATGTAATAATTTCTATGATATGCCTGATAATACCATAAGGGAGCAGACCTTCTGCTGCGGAAGCGGTTCCGGATTGAATGCAGGAGAAAACATGGAAACAAGGCTAAGGGGAGGTCTACCCAGGGCAAACGCTGTGAGGTATGTTCACGAGAAATTCGGTGTGAACATGCTTGCTAATATCTGTGCGATTGACAGGGCTGCTCTTCCTCCTTTAATGGATTACTGGGTACCAGGAGTTAGGGTTACAGGAACTCACGAGTTAGTTGCTAACGCAATGGTTTTTAAAGGAGAGAAAAAGAGGGTAACTGATATGCGTGGTGACCCACTTCCAGGAATGGAGGGCAAAGAAAATGTATAACGGAGGTAAAATAATCATCGGGATTATCATATTTGTTGGTTTGGTAACTTTTCCGTTATGGAGTAATATGGGGAAAATAGAAGTTAAACCTGATCCAAAAACCGATACCGCTGAAATTATGAAATTACCTGAGAATGAAAGGGTATGCGTTGAGGCTACAACATTCATGAAAAAGGAGCATATGCAATTGCTAAACGACTGGAGGGATTGGGTAGTCCGTGACGGCGAAACTATATATGTAAATGCAACTGGAAAAGAATATACGATGAGTCTTCAGAAAACCTGTATGAAGTGTCATTCGAATAAGACAAAATTTTGTGATGTATGCCACAATTATGCGGATGTAAAACCATACTGCTGGGATTGCCATATTGCCCCGAAGGAGAAAGAGATATGAGTATGAATAGAAGAGAATTTTTAAAAATAGCTGGAATCTCTACTGTTTTGGGTATTGGAGGCATTACCGCCGCCAGCGGATTACGGAAAAACCTGGTCGAAGCTTCTCAGGTTAAGCCGAGTTCCGGGGCGCTAAAAGCAAAAAGGTGGGCAATGGTCATTGATATGAGTAAATTCAAGACTGATGATGACTATCAAAGATGTATTGATGCGTGTCATCGTGCCCACAATGTCCCTAATATCAGCAACCCAAAACAAGAAGTTAAATGGTTATGGAAAGAGACTTATGAACATGCATTCCCGGGGCAGGAAGATGAATATCTCTCGGAGGAAATAAAACACTTGCCATTCCTTGTGCTGTGTAACCATTGTACTAATCCTCCCTGCGTCAGGGTGTGTCCTACGAAGGCTACATTTAAGAGAAATGATGGAATTGTCATGATGGATATGCACCGTTGTATTGGATGCAGATTCTGTATGGCTGCATGTCCTTATGGAGCAAGGAGCTTCAATTTCAAGGACCCTCGGAAGCTCGATCCGGGATTAGAAAAAAATCTCGAATTCCCGACAAGGACAAAAGGTGTGGTGGAAAAGTGTACACTTTGCTATGAGAGGCTTGCTGAAGGGCTTGAACCAGCTTGTGTTGAAGCTTCAAAAGGGGGATTGATCTTTGGAGATCTGGAAGACCCTGATTCTGAAGTCAGGAAAGTTCTCAGTTTAAATTACAGCTTCAGACGCAGACCTGAGCTCGGTACACAGCCCGGTGTTTATTACATTTTAGGAGGTAAGGAATAATGCTTGAGAAGGCACTAAAAGGAGGAACAAGATACTGGGTTTGGATATTCTTTTTGCTCTCTGTTATCGGTACAGGATTTATTGCTTATCTCTACCAATTTAAAGTTGGTCTGGGAATAACAGGCATGAGCAGAGACGTCTCATGGGGCTTGTACATAGGGCAATTTACATTCCTTGTCGGTGTAGCAGCCTCAGGAGTTATGGTTGTATTACCTTATTACCTTCACGACTATAAAAAATTTGGCAGGATTACCGTTCTGGGTGAATTTCTGGCTATTTCTGCTGTTATTATGTGTATGTTGTTTATCTTTGTTGACATGGGGCAACCGCTCCGTGTACTTAATGTTATACTTCACCCGACACCTAACTCTGTCATGTTTTTTGATATGCTTGTTTTGAGTGTTTACCTCTTGCTTAACATATTAGTCGGTTGGACCGTTTTAGGAGCTGAGCGTAAAGGCTTCCCGTATCCTAAGTGGGTAAAACCTTTTGTTTACCTTTCGATTGCATGGGCACCTTCTATTCATACAGTTACAGCTTTCCTGTATGCTGGTCTACCGGGAAGACACTTCTGGTTATCTGCGATAATGGCAGCTCGGTTCCTGGCCTCAGCATTTGCAGGCGGGCCGGCACTTCTCATCCTCCTGGCGCTAATTGTACGGAAATACACTAAATTTGATCCGGGTAAGGAGGCAATCCAGGCACTTGGGAAGATTGTTACCTACTTCATGATTACCAACGTATTTTTCCTTGGACTCGAATTCTTTACTGCATTCTACAGCCAGATTCCGGGTCATATGCATTCCTTCATATATCTTTACAGCGGGTTGGAAGGACATGCAAAACTTGTCCCGATTATGTGGTTATCCAGCATACTCGCCGTAATTGCTCTTGCGATATTGATTTTCCCACAAAACAGGAAGAAAGAAGGTCTACTGGCAATTGCATCAGTATCAACTTTTTTATCACTCTGGATTGATAAAGGGTTTGGCCTGATCGTAGGCGGTTTCGTCCCAAATCCGTTTGAGAAAATAACCGAGTACTGGCCTACAGTGCCTGAGACTTTAATAACCCTGGCAGTTTGGGCGATAGGATTTTTGGTGCTTACCATACTTTATAAGATAGCTGTATCAATTAAGGAAGATGCAGTCTTTGATAAATATGGTGAAAAGCAGGTACAAGCTACGAATAAGTAGAAAAAGATTGATGTATTAAGATTATATTAGTAAGTTTAAAAATTAAAGAATATTTTATTAGATTAATTTTGAGGAGGTTAAACGTTCATGAATATTGTTAAAGTGGACAAGGACAAATGTGAGGGTTGTGAGGAGTGCGTTAGTAATTGTCCCGTGGGCGTTTTTCAGTTGGTTGATGGCAAGGCAGACCCTTATCAGGCTGACATATGTGAAGGTTGTGAAACTTGTGTTAGTGTATGTTCAACTGGCGCTGTGAGTTTAAAACTGGAATGAGGGCAAACGAGAAGTGACTCTGAAAGAGATGTAAAAATTATGTTATGTGAGATAAAAGGGGATGCTGGGAAATCCAGCATCCCCTTTTTTGTTATTTAAATAATTTTTCTCTGTAATTTACCTGCTGGAGGTTTTTTGGAAGAGTTTATATCAAGATACGGTTATGCTGCCATTTTTATATTCACATTTTTTGAGGGTGAGAGTGTTCTCATTGCAGCGGGATTTCTTGCTTACAGAGGATATCTTGATGTAAATTTGGTAATAATTGTTTCAGCTTTAGCTTCATATGTGGGTCACGGAGCGTTTTTTCTGATTGCCATGCACAGAAGAGAGGCGTTTATTAAATTTACCC
The DNA here is from genome assembly GCA_001805125.1 of Nitrospirae bacterium RBG_13_39_12. Classification (GTDB taxonomy): domain Bacteria; phylum Nitrospirota; class Thermodesulfovibrionia; order Thermodesulfovibrionales; family SM23-35; genus RBG-13-39-12. The sequence goes on along the minus strand of MHEF01000117.1, from coordinate 359 downwards.
AGAAACTGATAAGAGCTGATCTTTCGAAGCTCGAGTCTTTAATGTCGAGGTATGGCATTGCATCTATATTTATAAGTCAATGGATTTATGGTTTCAGGCTGATGAGTGCTGCAGTACTTGGTCTTTCACGCATGGGCAAAAAAAAATATTTCACCTTTATGCTTATAAGTTGTCTGATATGGGCGATTATCTGTACCTATGCAGGCTATTTTTTCGGCGTGACAATTAAAAATGTTCTCGGTGATATTAAAAAATATGAACTTTATGTAGCATCGGGTGTTATTACAGGAGGTTTTATAATCTGGTTTGTGCTGGAAGTTAGAAGAAGGAAAGGTGCTGAGGATAAAAATATTAAAATC
>MHEF01000116.1 GCA_001805125.1 Nitrospirae bacterium RBG_13_39_12 | reverse complement strand
ACCCTGGAGGATTTCTGTTATTGTTATATCAGCGAGCGCTAAATCTTCTTCTTTTCTTATAAGATATTCAATTTCTTTATCGAAGGGAGAGCCGGTGTGATTAAGGAATTCAATGAAAGCGCTCGTATCAATTAGTATCAAATCTCTTCCTTCTCATTTCTCTAAGGTTCCCTTCCCATAATCCTTTATGTCTTATTGTAAGAAGCTTCTTTCTCTTTAGATGTTTTACAAGCTCCCTCAAGGCTAAATCAACAATATCTTTTTTTGTTTTTAAAGAGGTCAGCCCTTTAGCCTCTTTTATAATTTCATCATCAAGGACAATATTGGTTCTTATCTGCATATTCACCTCCTTACATTAAAAGATAACATATGATGTGTATATTTTCAAGGAAATTATGTGTATAGAAACCGAAATATGACAATATTAACTCAGATTATTCATAGAAGTGGCATTATCAACTGAGGATAGAGTATCCTCGCTCATTCTCGGAGGCCCCGATCCCGAAAGCATTCGGGAGGAATGACAGAAACAGATTATGGAAACCCGAAGCAGGTCGCCGAGGAATTCTTTTTACTAAAGCTTATACCCTATTTTTCTCAGGAACTCTTTTCTCTGGGCTTTATCTTCAGCCCTCTCTACGCCTTTAGGAGAAAACCCATCAATCACACCAAGAATACCATTGCCTTGTGATGTTGCTGCTGCAATTACCTCAACAGGATTTGCTGTTGCACAAAAAACCCTGCATACCTCAGCACAATATTTTATCTGGTTGAGAACATTAATAGGAAATGCGTTTTTAAGTATAATGCAAAATACATGGCCTGCGTTTATTTCCTGAAGATTCTTCACACATGCACTAACAAGTTCATCATCGTTACCCTCAGTCCTTATCAGACAAGGCCCTGAAGCCTCTGTGAATGCAACCCCAAATTTTGCCTGTGGGACAGTCGTTACTACAGTCTCATAAAGATCCTCTGCGGTCTTAATGAAATGTGTCTGTCCAAGTATAATATTACAGCCTTCCGGGATATCCAACTTTATTACTTTCAATTCCATGCAATACCTCCTTTATCTTTGCATCCTAAAGTCTAAAAAGCCCGGCATGAAGGAAATCTGATGGTTAATCATCTTTCCTCAGCTACGCCTATAATTTTAAGTATGCTATAATGAAAATAAATTTTTCTGAAGATGTCAAGCCTTAATTGTGAAAAACCCTGCGGCAGAGACCGCAGGGCGTCCATTATTTGAATGTTTATTTTTTGTGTCATTCCCGCAATCCCGTCCCGAAGGCTTTCGGGATTCGGGAGGTCGGGTCACCTCAGCGACTCGCCGAGGAGAGAATCCTTCCGGAAAGATTCCGGACAAGCCGGAATGACAGAAAATTGGAACTGTGGCAGAGACCACAGGGTTTAATAATTATCAAAATATAAATAATAGATCATGTATGATGAAAATAAAACTCAAATCAGTCTTTTATTCTTTAATTTTCACTTGCTGCTTTCTGCTAGTACCTTCACCTTCTAGCGGAAGCCCTGAAATTAAAGGGCCTGAAGTAAAACTGCAGAATAATGAAATTTATGTTACAACTTCTTTTTTACCTGACGAAAACTATATCCAGGAACTGAGGAACGGAATAACGAAAGAATTAAGATTCTATATTGACCTTTTCAAGGTCTGGAAAATATGGCCTGATGAATTTGTGCTCGGTGAATCCTTTGTAAGAACTCTAGAATGTGACCCTGTAAAGATGGAATATATTGCCACTTCCAGCAATAGAAATACCATCATTGAAAAAAGGTTTAAGTCGTTCGAGTCAATGGTAAAATGGGCAGTAAGCATCGATAATCTTAAATTTACCAGCACACAAGAACTTGAACCCGGTTCATATTTTGTCAGAGTAACCGTTGAATCCAAAATAAGGAAATTGCCGCCTGTAATAGGTTATTTTTTAATTTTCTTACCTGAAAATGAATTCAAGATTAAAAAGGACTCTTTTCTTTTTATAAAAAGGGATAAAAGATGAAAAATCTCCGTTTCAGTATTTTTTTAGCGACTATATCCCTTTTCGTCATTTTCTCCTTCATGATTGAATTGCATTACATGAGACTCAAGTCCGTTCCGTTTTTAACAAAACTCATCATAATTTCAATGTTAAACCTGACCATTATCGCTCTTCTGGTTCTCATGTTCTTTGTTGGGAAAACGCTTGTAAAGCTCTACTTTGAGAGAAGATATAAAATACTCGGATATAAATTTAAAACAAAACTTGTAGTCATTCTTGTTGTCCTGACATTGATCCCGACCTCATTTTTATTTATTTTGTCCAGTGGATTAATCACAAATTATATAGACCGATGGTTCGCTCCACAAATAAGGCATCCTCTGGACAGTTCAATAGAAATAGCAAAATCTGTTTATGATACCGAAAGAAAGAAGTCGCTTGATTACGCTAAAGCACTATCCGAAGGTAAAACAACCTCCGGCAATTTTAATGTTAAACACCTTAAAAAGATACCCTACGATGCCTCTGAAACAATGCGGTCTGCATTCGAAGGCAAGTCAGATGCAGAAGTCATATCCGGTAAAAAAGGAGATACAGTAAGGGCGGTAGTACCGGAATATAAAGATGGCAAACAGACAGGTGTAATAGTTGTTGAATCTGCCATACCCAGGAAAATTACTGATAATGTAGAAAATATCAAGGATGCCTATGAAAATTACCTGGCACTTGAATCATGGAAAGTGCCTATAAAAATAAACTACCTCTTAATACTTGGATTCCTTACATTTATTGTTGTCTTTATGGCGCTATGGGTTGCCCTTAGGATTTCAAGAGGAATTACGGATTCTATACAGAGCCTTGCTCTGGCTACAGAACAGGTTGCTGCCGGTAACTTAGATACAAGCGTTGCACTTGAAAGGGAGGATGAAATAGGACTTCTTGTAAATTCATTCAACGATATGGTAAAGAAGCTAAAAGCAGGGCAGGAATCGCTTCAATCTGCATATCTTTACATAAAAAATATAATCGACAACATAAATTCCGGTGTTATTATGCTTAATACTTCCGGGAATATATCCATGATAAACGGTTCTGCATGTACGATACTTAATATTAAACCTGAAGAGGTCATTAATAAGCATTACAGGGAACTTATGTCAATGATAAAATCGGAAGACCTCCATAATCTTGTCAGCGGGATAGAAGGAAGGGAATTCAGAGGTATCGAAAAAGAAATACGGACAGTCATAGGTGAAAAAAAAGTTATCCTAAGGGTCTTCATTACAGGGCTCAAAGACTCCCAAAAATATATTGGTCTTCTTGTTGTCTTTGATGATCTTACTGACATCATAAAGGCTGAGAAGTTAGTCGCATGGCAGGAAATCGCAAGAAGGGTCGCCCATGAGATAAAAAACCCTCTGACACCTATTAAACTATCTGCGGAACGTATGATAAAAAAATGGGAACATAAAGACACCGATTTCGACCAGGTCTTCAGCCGGTCTGCAAAAACCATAGTAAAAGAAGTAGACAGTCTAAGGAGATTAGTTGACGAGTTTTCGAGATTTGGCAAGATGCCCGAGATAAACAAAACCCCAACTTCCATAGCTATTATAATAGATGAGGTAGTTAATTTGTATAAAGGCTATAAAGGTTTAGAGATTAGTGTATCAGTACAAGATAATCCTCCAATGATAGAACTTGATGGAGAGCAATTCAGACGGGTTATGATAAATATATTTGACAACGCAGTACAGGCAATGCCTGATGGTGGCAGTATCAACGTAACAGCTAATTTTGATATTCCATCTAATATTGTATACATAAGCATTTCAGACAGCGGACCAGGGATAAGAGATGAAGACAAAGAGAAACTATTTCTTCCATATTTCTCAACTAAAAAAGATGGCACCGGCCTCGGCCTTGCAATAGCAAACAGGATAATAGCAGAGCACCGTGGATATATAAGGGTCAGGGATAATGAACCAATCGGCACTGTTTTTACAATAGAATTACCTATAAAGGAGAGATAAATGATAAAATCCCTCGTGCTTATAGTAGATGACGAAGAAGGTATACGTGAAAGCCTGTCGGATATATTTGAGGACGAAGGATATGACGTTCTTACATCAAGTTCAGGGGAAGATGCGCTAAAGGCTTTAAAAGAACAAAATCCTGATCTGATAATGCTTGATGTATGGCTGCCGGGTATTGACGGCATACAGACACTTAGGGAGATGAAAGATTTGAAACCAGACCTTCCTGTAATCATGATTTCAGGTCACGGGAACATTGAACTTGCTGTAAAGGCAACAAGAATGGGTGCGTATGATTTTCTTGAAAAACCCCTATCACTTGAAAGGGTTTTGTTAGCTGCGAAAAGGGCTCTCGAAAAAAGATCGCTGGAGATGGAAAATAAAGCCCTTAAACAAAATTTAACAAAAAAATACAGGCTTATTGGGAACTCATCAATAATGGCTCTTTTGAAGGGACAGATAGAAATGGCTGCACAGGGCAATAGCAGAGTGTTGATCCTGGGAGAAAGTGGCTCCGGCAAGGAACTTGTAGCACGTCTGCTGCACGAAAACAGCAAAAGGTCCGGCAAATCCTTTATAGAGGTAAACTGTGCTGCAATACCACAGGAACTCATAGAAAGCGAACTTTTCGGACATGAAAAAGGTTCTTTTACCGGTGCATTTGAAAAAAAGAAAGGTAAATTTGAGCTTGCGGATGAAGGCACTTTGTTTCTTGATGAAGTCGGGGATATGTCACTCTCTACTCAGTCAAAGGTGCTTAGAGTTATAGAGACACAGGAGTTTCAGCGTGTTGGAGGAAGCAGGAATATAAAAGTTGATGTAAGGGTTATCTCAGCTACAAACAAGGACCTCTCAGAAGAAGTAAAAAAGGGTAATTTCAGAGAAGATCTGCTTTACAGGCTTAATGTCATACCAATAGTTGTTCCTCATTTGAGAAATCGAAAAGAAGATATACCGGAACTCATCGAGTATTTCCTTGAGTATTTTTCTGCAGAATATGGGCAGAGGCAGAAGAAGATAACATCCGAGGCATTAAAACTACTTGAAGCATATGACTGGCCTGGAAACATAAGGGAACTCAGGAACGTTATAGAAAGGCTAGTTATAATGACCCCATCGGATCTAATAACACCTAAAAACCTTATTATAGGTGAATCAGCACGTTCAGACTATTTTGCTCTCAAAACCCTGCGGGATGCAAGAGAGTCATTTGAAAAAGATTTTATTACAAAAAAGCTCGAAGAAAACAACTGGAACATATCAAAGACTGCGGAATACCTCGATATTGAACGGAGCAACCTTCATAGGAAAATCAAGGCATATAATATAAAGACTCCTTGATCAGCTGCTTTCTTTTATTGCGTAGTTTCATAAATGATAACAGGGAAAAAGTTCTACGTTCTACAAAGAAATCTACATTAATTAAAAGCTGTTTTTAGTCTACTCCCCTATCCTGTGCAGTTTCATGAAGTTCGTTTTCCCAAGGGTTGACAGAGGAGAGCTCGAAATGACAACAATTCTGTCACCTTTCCTTACAATGTGTTCTTCGACAAGGGATCTTTCAACCTCTCCTATCATTTCATCGGTAGTTGTGAGAGGCCTCATATTTTTAGGGGTAACACCCCAGTAAAGGCACATCTTTTTTCTTGTTTTTTCATCAGGTGTATAAGCAATAAACGGCACCCTGGGCCTGAATTTTGAGACAAGCCTGGCTGTAAAACCTGAATGTGTAAAAGCAACGAGTACTTTTGTATTAATATCCTCGGCAGCCCTGCATGCCGCATCAGCAACTGCATCTGCAAAAGTGTTCCCACGTAAATATGAAGATTCAGCACTTTTTATAGACTCAGTGTATCTTATAATCCTGTCCATCATCTTCAGCGTATCAACAGGATAATTTCCAGTTGCTGTTTCAGCAGAAAGCATCAGTGCGTCCGTCCCATCAATTACAGCATTGGCAACATCTGTCGTCTCGGCCCTCGTCGGCCTTAGATGTTCTGTCATTGACTCAAGCATTTGTGTCGCAGTGATTACAATTTTTCCCTTTTTATTTGCCTTGTCAATTAACCCCTTCTGTATCAACGGAACCTCTTCTGAAGGGATCTCAACGCCGAGGTCACCCCGCGCGACCATTATCCCGTCAGCCTCAGAGAGGATTTCATCAATATTACACAGCGCTTCCGGCTTTTCTATCTTAGCGATGATGGGCACCTGACGTTTCATGTTCTTAAGCCATCTCTTAACCTTTCTGATATCACCGGCATCCCTCACAAAAGATATAGCCACATAATCAATATCCATCTTCATTCCAAACAATAGGTCTTTTTTATCTTTCTCCGTAAAAGATGTTGCGGATAACTTTATGCCGGGCAGGTTGACTCCTTTTCTATCTCTTAAAATTCCGCCCTCAAGCACCTTTGTTTTCAGTGCATTTTTTGTTCTGCCAAAAACAGAAAGCTGGATCAAGCCATCATCAAGAAGGATCCTGTCTCCTTTTTTAGCATCCCTTAGGAGCGAAGGGTAAGAGATAAATATCCTTTTTTGATTTCCGATCCCTTCTCCCGGGATTATGTGGATTGTTTTCCCCTTCTTCAATTCGACCGCACCGCCATCCATAAGCCCAACCCTTATTTTTATACCCTGAAGATCCTGTAAGATTGCAACAGGCTTGTTAACCCTATCTGAAATATCTCGTATGATATCGATACTTTTTTTGTGAGTATCATAGTCTCCATGAGAAAAATTTAATCTGGCAACATCCATCCCGTTTCTTATAAGAGAGGAAATAACCTTTTTTTTGGCCGATGAAGGTCCGATTGTACAGACTATTTTGGCCATCCTTTTTTTATTATTTTCCGGCAAACTCACACCTTACCCCCTCTTCTTGCTTGCTAAGCGTTATATGCTTCATCCATCTTTTTCCTTTTTTTGGATAATCGGATCTGTAATGGGCGCCGACACTACTCTTTCTCAAATAAGCAGCTTCAGTAATCAATTTAGCAACTGTAAGCATATTTTTTAGTTCAATTTCAGGCCTTGTCAGAACATTTTTATTCAGAATATATGACCATTGTTCAAGTTTTGTTCTGGCTTCACTGAGAGATTCTCCACATCTTATTATGCCAACCCTCTCCCACATTAATTTCCTCATAGAATGTCTTGTTTCCCCAAAATCAAGTATTAGAGACTGATAATCATTATGCATAAGATACCGGTTCAGTTCTCTACTACTCAACTCTGTCAATTCATTTTTAAAGGAGTAATCTAAAGCTGCCCTGCCGGCCCTTGCACCAAAAACAAGCCCTTCGAGAAGACTATTTGACGCAAGTCTGTTTGCTCCATGCACACCAGTACATGCAACTTCCCCTGCTGTATACAAACCCCTTATATTTGTAGCACCGTCCAGGTCTGTTTTAACACCGCCCATCATATAATGAACTGCAGGAGAAACAGGGATTAAATCCTTTATTATGTTTACATCATATTGAAGGCATGTTGCATAAATCCTCGGGAACCTATTCTTAATAAACTTGCCATCCATGTGGGTGAGGTCTAAGTAAACATGTTTGCTCTTTGTTCTTACCATCTGTGATATTATTGCCCTTGATACTATATCCCTCGGTGCAAGCTCTGCATCCGGATGATAATCTTCCATGAATTGTTCTTTATTAATATTTCTTAAAATCGCCCCCTCTCCCCTCATTGCTTCACTCAATAAAAACTGAGGGGCAGACGGCGCAAAAAGAACAGTAGGGTGGAACTGGACAAATTCCATGTCTTCAAGTAAAGCGTCTGCTCTATATGCCATAGCCATCCCGTCACCAGTTGCCACAGCAGGGTTTGTAGTTCTTGAAAAAACCTGACCTGCACCTCCTGAAGCCAGTATCGTAACCTTTGCTAAAAGAGAAATAACCTCCCTCCCGCTTAATACGTATGCCCCAAAACATTTTCCATTTCTTACAATCATATCGATTGCGAGTGCAAAGGGGTATTTCCTAACAGAAGGAAATGAACGGGCCTTTTTTAGAAGGACCCTCTCCAGTTCTTTTCCAGTTGAATCTCCATGGGCATGCAGTATCCTTTTCCTCGAATGAGCTGCCTCAATTGTAAAATCAAGTTTTGTGCCTTCCTTATCAAACTCGGCCCCCCATGATATGAGCTCAAGTATTCTCTCGGGACCCTCTTCAACAAGTACCTTAACTGCATCTTCCCTGCAGAGACCGTCACCAGCTTTTAATGTGTCCTCGAAATGTATGCCTACCTCATCTTCATCACTTAAAGCAACAGCAATCCCACCCTGTGCATATTCGGTGCTGCTTTCAGCAGGTCTTTCCTTTGTCACAACGACAACATTTCCATAGTCCGCGAGTTCTATCGTAGCCCTTAGCCCTGCAACGCCGCTACCTATAATAAGAAAATCCACAATTTCTTTTTTCATAATAGGAAGGATAAATAATAAAGCTTTATAAATCAAGCACAGTTTTATATTATTATTACAAATGTTAACCAAAATAATGCAATTCACGGTAGGCATATGTGCCTACCAGCTTTAAAATCCAAATACATTTTTCGGGGTCAATCTACCCTATTGCCAAAAATACTTCAAATCTATTAATATTAAATAAACTATTTGCTGGAGGGAGATCGATATTGAAAGAAAAAATTCATCCGTCATATAATGAGGTTACAGTTGTATGTGCCTGCGGTGAGACTTTTACAACAAGATCGACAAAATCGAATATAAAAGTAGATATCTGTTCGAAATGCCATCCGTTTTTCACGGGAAAACAGAAGATTGTTGATGCTGAAGGAAGGGTAGAGAAATTTAAGAAAAAATACGCAAAGTCAGAATCGGCTCGTACCAAGAAGTAGATACACTTAAAGGTACTAATCGTTAGTCGAAAGTCTTAGGACTAACGATTTTTTTTTGGAATATCAGGATGAAAAACATAGGCGGACAGGCAGTAATAGAAGGCGTCATGATGAAAGGCCGAAAAGGCTGGACAGTAGCGGTCAGAGGGCCCAAAGGGGATATCCATGTAAAAAGAGAGGGACTTGCTAAACTCCCAAAGTTTCTAATGCTCCCAGTCATACGCGGGGTAATTGCACTGTTTCATGCCCTGTTCATCGGAATCAAGGCTATAGAATTTTCTGCGAGCAAAGCATATGAGGAAGAAGAAGGAAAAAACTTGAATCCGTTTGCCATTGGGTTCACCATCGGTTTGTCCGTAATTCTTGGAGTATTTCTTTTTATACTTCTGCCATTATATTCAACAAAGCTTTTGGGATTGTTATTCGTATCAATTTCTGAAAGTTCCTTTATGTTCAACCTTATTGATGGGTTTATCAGGATATTTTTCTTCTTGATATATATAATCTTAATCGGGCTATGGAAAGAGATGCGGCGTATATTTGAGTATCACGGAGCAGAACATAAGGTAATCCATGCATATGAGAACGGGAAAGAGCTAACAATAAATAATATAAAGATTCACAGCCCTCTTCATCCACGTTGTGGTACAAGTTTCCTGCTTATAGTAATGGTCACGAGCATATTAATCTTTTCATTTATTCCTAATGAGTGGTCATTCATTTATAAGTTCCTATCAAGAATTATACTTATACCTTTGATAGCCGGGCTCTCCTTTGAATTTTTAAAGTTATCTGCGAAAATGAAAACCAACAAGATAATGCATATGTTGATAAAGCCGGGATTGCTCTTACAGAAGCTTACAACAAGAGAGCCTGATGATGCTCAAATTGAGGTTGCTGTCAGGGCACTCGAAGAAGTGCTCGCAATGGAGAGAAAAAATGCTTGACAAACTTAAGGCTATAGAAAACAAATATGAAGAGTTAACTACGCTTCTGATGGACCCCGGAGTGCTGTCAAACCCGTCTGAAATGCAAAAGTACCTAAAAGAACAGGCTGACCTCCAGCATCTTGTCGGGAAAATCAGAGAATATATGAAATTGCTTGCCGATATAGTAGACACGGAGGAACTTTTAAAAGGAGACGACGGTGACCTGCGTGAGCTTGCTCTGGTAGAACTTGCTGAACTAAAAGACAAAAAGCCGGTTATAGAAGAAGAGCTTAAGATTATGCTTCTTCCAAAAGATCCCAGGGATGCAAAAAACGTAATACTTGAAATAAGGGCAGGTACAGGAGGCGAAGAGGCTGCTTTATTTGCCTCGAACCTGTTTAAAATGTATTTAAAATATGCTGAGCACAAGAGATGGAAAGTTGAGATGATAGATTTGAATTCCACAGGGCTTGGTGGAATAAAAGAAGTAATCGCATCTATACAGGGGAAAAATGCATACAGCAGACTTAAATATGAAAGCGGCGTTCACAGGGTCCAACGAGTACCTGTAACAGAGGCGTCCGGAAGAATCCACACATCAGCAGCAACAGTTGCTGTACTCCCTGAAGCAGAAGAAGTTGATATTAAGGTTGATGAAAAAGACCTCAGAATAGATACATTCTGTTCTTCGGGACCAGGAGGACAGGGAGTTAATACAACATATTCCGCTGTAAGGATTGTTCATGTCCCTACAGGACTAATTGTACAATGCCAGGATGAACGTTCCCAGATCAAGAATAAAGAAAAGGCAATGAAGGTCCTCCGCTCAAGGCTTTACGAGATCGAAATGGAAAGGCAGGAAAAAGAGAGAGCCTCGGAAAGAAAATTACAGGTAGGAACTGGAGACAGAAGCGAAAAAATAAGGACATACAATTTTCCCCAGAACCGTGTCTCCGAGCATAGGATTGGGTTTACACTTCACAAGCTTGATCAGGTGCTGGAAGGCAATCTTGATGAAATAATAGATAGTTTGATTACACACTATCAGTCAGAACAACTCAAAAACCTTTGATGCAAATATAAAATATAAGGGGAGTTTAATATTTTCTGTGTTTTTTTTAAATTTGTGATATAGTATTCAAATGCGGAAATTTATAATATTCTTTTTCATACTAATTTTTATTTCCTGTTTTTTTGTTTTTCCATATTCATACAGTGACGAGAAATGTGAACATGATTGCACAAAGTGCCATCAGATAACGAATGACGATGTACAGACCCTGATTAAGGAAGCCTTCCCTGATGCGAAGATTCTCGAAGTACGTCCGGCTCAAATTAAAGGACTATGGGAGATTTCAATTGATAAAAACGGGAAAAAGGGAATAACTTATGTCGACTTCTCAAAAAAGATGGTAGTATCAGGTTCTATTTTTAATATCGAAACAAAGACAAATCTCACTGGAGAAAGACTTTCAAGCATCAGTAAGATTGACCCCTCTCAAATACCTCTTGAAGAAGCAATATTAATGGGCGAAAAAACTTCATCAAAGAAAGTGATTGTTTTTACTGATCCTGAATGTCCGTATTGCAAAAAATTTCATAATGAAATTAAAAAGGTTTTGGAAAAAAGGAAAGATATCGCTTTCTATATAAAGATGTATCCTTTAATAAAACTGCATCCAAAATCATACGAAAAATCGATGGCAATAGTTTGCGGGAAATCATTAAACCTGCTTGACGACAGTTTTGAAGGGAAAACCCTCCCGGAACCAACCTGTAAAACCTCAGAGGTTGACGAAAACATAAAACTGGCTGAAAAACTCGGTATAAGAGGAACACCCGCAATTATCCTTCCAGATGGTACTGTAATCCCTGGCTATAAAGATGCTGATTCTCTGATATCCATGATTGACAAACCATCCTAAAAAAACTGCTTTTATAAAATTTTACCCTTAAAAAGTATTCACCATCTTCCAATAATATTTTAAAAAACATAAGTTTTACATTAACCAGAAAAATGCATTTGGATAGAAAGATGGCAGGCACATATGCATCTCTCCTCAGCGAGTCGCCGGGGCGACAAAACCTCTTAAATGCAGAATTTACGTCTGTATAGTATTTAATGGATAATAATGAAAACGTGTCTGTATAGTATTTAATGGATAATAATGAAAACGTGCAGGAAATCCGGGTCATTAAACCGCTCACAAAGGTGCTGTCCGCCTCGGCGGATTCGCTGAGGAGAACTCAAGAGCTTTTGCTGCACACATGCCCGCCGTTAATTGCATTTTTCGGTTTAAGTTACATTGATTCCTGATTTGAGAAAGTTAGAGACTGCGGATTTCCAGAATATCCCCTCTCTTTAAACACTCTACTTAGTGTCTGTCTATAAATTGCCTTAGTTTCATTTATTTGTCATTCCCGTGAAAACGGGAATCCAGTATTTTCAATAGTTTCTGTCCCGAAAGCTTTCGGGACTGCTTCCGCAGAAATGACAAAGAACCTTACTTTAAGGACAGACTCTACTTATACCAGACAAAAAAATACTAATAATTTACTGTTTTTTAAAATAATTTTGATGATAAATCCTGCAAAAAATGTTTAATAAAAAGCAAAAAATGTTTAATGTTTTTACTTTTTAATAATCATTCTAATTGTTATTATTAACTGCAAACATGAACAATTTTTAAATTTGCAATATGTTGTTCCGATTTAATATGAACAAAAATAACTCAACAGAAATGAAAAATATTCTTCTTGTGGAAGACGATACAATGGTTAGGACAATGATAATGGATGCTCTTGAAAAGGAATATAATGTATTTGAAGCATCCGGGTATTCAGAAGCTGTAGAGCAACTCGGTCACCAAATAGACCTTGCCCTTATTGATTATGTTCTCCCGGATTCTGACGGATTCGAGTTACTTAAAAAAATCAGGGAGGTTAAGCCGGCACTGCCTGCTATTATAATGACAGCCTACAGCAACGAAACCCTAGTAATAAAAGCACTCCGTACCGAGGTAGCCGATTATATAAAGAAACCTCTGGAAATTGCATATCTGAGGAAAAGGTTATCCGAGATTCTCGGTGGCAAAGAGAACTATGACATTTCTGAAAGTGTGGAAAGCAGGGAAGAATTCATACTGGATGCCATAACTGCACATATAGAAGAAAATTATATGAAAGACCTGACACTTAATAAACTTGCGAGCATGGCATGTATGAACAGATTTAAATTCTGCAGATCCTTCAAGGAAAGAGCAGGTCAGACATTCACTTCATATCTAAACAGAATAAGGGTTAAAAATGCAGCTGAACTATTAAAAAACCATAATTTAAACATAACAGACATTGCTTTTTTTGTAGGATATAAGAATATCGTGCATTTCGACCGGGTGTTCAGGGCATTTTACGGTGTAGCGCCCAGCGAATACCGGAAAAAGGTAAGTAAAAAGATTATTCCAGAGAAATAGGGCATTTAAGAAAGTTACCGATTAGGAAGCGTTAACAGGATAACTATTATATAAGTCTTCAGTGAAAAACCCTGCGGCAGAGACCACAGGGCGTCCATTATTTGAATGTTTATTTTTTGTGTCATTCCCGCTCTTGTCACCGCTTTGTCGGTGATCGGTCGGGTCTCCTCAGCGACTCGCCGAGGAGAGAATCCTTCCGGAAAGATTCCGGACAAGCCGGAATGACAGAAATTTGGAACTGTGGCAGAGACCACAGGGTGTAATAATTATAAAACATAAAGTTTATACAGAATAATTCATATCCGTACTAAAACAGCTGCGATTTGGTTTTTAAAACAGGTGGCAAATTAATCTCTAAATAATTTATTAGAACATGGTTAACAGGATACTCATCATAGAAGAAAATGACAACAATCTGAAGCTTTTCAGCACCATACTAAATGTTAACGGTTATGAGACACTCGGGGCAAAAACCGGGTCAGATGGTATCAGACTTGCAATTAGTGAAAAACCCAACCTCATACTTATGGATTTACAGATGCCGGATATGGATGGCTTTGAGATACTCAAAAATATAAAATCTGAACCGTCTTTAAAAGATATCCCTCTTATAGCCCTCTTTCCTTTTGCCAGAGAAACCGATAAATCTAGATTTCGCAAGCTCGGTTTTGCAGACTGCATTGCCAAACCATTTGTCCTGCACGATTTTATTAAAACAATCGGCGAACATCTCAATTGTGGACCGTAAACAGTATACCAAGAAAAGGCTGTATAAATTTCCTTTTATCGTTTATAGACTATTGAATCTTCTTCTGCAAAACTAAAGATTCATCAATAAACCCGGAATTTAAGATTCAGTATTTATAAGTTTATTCCAAATGGTTATATATATAGGAATCTGAAGTAAATACCTGCATTTCTGTTTCAACTTTTTCACACCTATTAACCTGAATAATGCAATTAGATTTTAAAGCTGGTAGGCACATATGCCTATCATGAATTGCATTTATTGGTGCAAGAGCTTAGGGTAAAAGAGAAGAATCCATAATGAAATGTTAAAATAGCCTATGTTTGATAAGACATGTAAAAACTTGCTTGTCAGAGGGGTTAACTGGATAGGTGATTCTGTTATGACACTTCCAGCTTTGAGGGCATTAAGAAAGGCAATGCCTGAAACAAAGATTTCACTTCTTATAAAGCCCTGGGTCACGCCTATTTTTGAAAATAATCCCAATATAGATGAGATAATCACCTATAACGACGAATTTAATAGCTTCACAGGCAAGTTAAAATTATCCAGGATGCTAAGCAAAAATAAATTCTGCAGTTCAATCCTGTTCCAGAATGCATTTGACGCTGCTCTGATTACATTTCTTGCAGGTATAAAAGAAAGGGCTGGATACAACAGGGATGGAAGAGGTTTTCTTATTACAACTGTAGTACCTGTACCTGAAAATGAGAAGAAAGTGCATCAAATCAACTATTATCTTAATCTTCTTGAGAAGATAGGAATAAATACTGGATATTCAGACCCGTACATATATCTCGCACTTGATGAAAGATTGCATGCTAGGGATATTTTGAAGGATTTGAAAAGGCCTATCCTTGGCATAAATCCAGGCGCAACATACGGTTCAGCAAAAAGGTGGCTTCCAGAGAGGTTTTCTGAGATTGCAAACTGGTTTATAAAAGACACCTCGGGAAGCGTGGTAATTTTCGGGGGTGATAATGAAGTAGACATAGCACAGGAAATTGACAAAAATATTCTTGAAAATAAACTCTTTCTCGCAGGAAAGACTTCCCTTAGAGAACTTATTCCACTGATTTCAGAGTGTGATGTCTTCGTCACCAATGATTCTGGACCTCTGCACATTGCTTATGCAGTAAAAACCCCTTTAGTGGCAATTTTTGGCTCAACAGACCCTAAATTAACTGGGCCTCCACCCGAGATGTCCGATAACGGCGGAGATAAGTATGTGGTAGTTACCCCGGATCTTCCGTGCAGTCCATGTTTTGGAAGAACATGTAAGAATAACGACATGAGATGCATGTATGCAATAACATCAGACGATATATATTTCGAAATAAAAAGGGTATTGCCATGCAATATTGCGGTTTTCTTTGATCGGGACGGGACACTATGCAAAGATACCGGCTATCTTAATAAATACGACGACTTTGATATCTTTAAAGATATCAACAGCATAAATCTTTTAAAACAAAAGGGGTTTAAACTTATAGGTATATCTAACCAGTCAGGCATTGCAAGAGGTAAAGTCAATGAAGAATTTGTGAAAGAGGTTAATAATATATTTGTAAAGCAATATGGTTTTGACGATTTTTATTACTGCCCACACCATCCTGACGATCACTGTCCGTGCAGGAAACCCGAGCCGGACATGCTTCTTAAGGCAAGGGTTAAACATGGAATAGACCTTAAAAAATCATATGTTGTAGGAGACAAAGAAGCAGACATGCTTCTTGCAAGAGCAGTTGGCGCAAAAAGTATTCTTGTTCTGACAGGTGAATCAAAAGAATCGGATAATGCTGATTTTGTAGCTAAAGACCTGAAAGAGGCAGTAAACTGGATTTTGGAAAATGAAAAGAGTTACTAAAAAATTCATAAATAAGACGACTTGTTTATCACTTTTTGTCATTGTCCCGAAAGCATTCGGGATCCGCAATCCTTCCGACTTGTTCGGAATCATTCAGAAAGATTCTCTCCTTGGCGAGTCGCTGAGGCTACCAGACCGATCACCGACAAAGCGGTGACAAGAGCGGGAATGACAGAAATTGCCATGTTAACCGAGGGAGTCTTTGATTAAAATACCCATAAAATATCCCCGAAAAATCCTTGTCGTTAAACCCAGTTCGCTCGGTGATGTCGTGCACAGCCTGCCTTTTCTGAATGTAATAAGAACCTGCTTCCCGAATGCCGAGATACACTGGATTATCGCCAAAGGAATCGAAGAACTTCTTGAAGGGCATCCAATGATTAAGAGACTATGGATTATCAACAAGGATACATGGAAAAACATTAAAAATGTTGGGAATACCATTAAGGAACTAAGGGTTTTGTTCAGGGATTTAAAAAAAGAAAAATTTGACATTGTAATCGATCTGCAGGGACTCTTGAGGAGTGGGGTTATTACATCAGCCACAGGCGCTCCTGTCAGAATAGGTTTTTCAGAGGCAAGAGAAGGCAGCAGAGTTTTTTATACACATAAAATTAAAGGGGGGAAGGATATCCATGCTGTTGACAGATATTTAAAGATAGCTGCATTTATAGGATGCGATACGTCTGATATATGTTTCCCATTCCCTCTTTATAGTAAGTTATCGTCTTCGATTTTTCATCTTTCATCCTTCATCCCTTATCTTTCTGAAGGTTATGCTGTCATTGTTCCTGGCGCAAGATGGAAAACAAAAATTTGGCCTGCTGAATATTTCGGGGAACTTTCATTCAAATTGCCTATTCGTACAGTAATAGCAGGAAGCAAAAAGGACATGGATATTGCAAATAAGATTGTAGTTCTCTCTAATGGGAATTCGATATCCCTTGCCGGGAAAACAGACCTTAAAGAATTAATCGAAGTAATAAGAGGCGCAAAGTTTGTGGTTAGCAATGACTCAGGCCCGATGCATATTGCTGCAGCACTTGGTATCCCTGTCTTTGCAATCTTCGGCCCTACTGACCCGTTGAGGACAGGCCCATATGGGAAAATGCATACTGTAATTAAAGAAGATACTCCATGTGCACCGTGCTTCAAGAAGACATGCAGCGAAATGAAATGCATGAACGACCTGTCTACGGAGAAAGTTTACGAGGCAATTAAAAGAAATTTCCCATCATGCCATTAATCCAATTATGCAATTAACCCAAAAAATGCATTTAGATTTTAAAGCTGGTAGGCACATATGCATCTCTCCTCGGCGAGTCGCCGGGGCGACAAAATCTCTTGAATGCAGAATTTGAGCATGCATGGTTATTAAAACGATATGAATGAAAACGTACACGTTATCTGAGTCATTAAACCCCTCACAAAGGCGCTGCTCAAGAGCTTTTGCTACAAATATGCCTACCGTGAATTGCATTTTTCGGGTTAATACGCATATATGCCTATTAACCCAGATTATTCGTAAACTATTTTGATTAAACTGAGGATAAAGTATTTGAGCGGATTTTTTTGCCGATAATCAAATACAGCATGTGAAAATAAAGAGGCAAAAGCCTCGGACCCTGTGGAGTAAGTTTTTCCACTCCATAGGGGAGAATGAGCGAAAATACTTTATCCTCAGTTGCTGTTACCAATTTTATGTATAATCCGGGTTAACTTTAAAATCCAACTGCATCTGTAGGGTTAATTTTCCATTGCGTAAAGGGCTGCTCCATAAGCGGCATGCATGTAAGGGTTCTTATGTACATATATTTTTCTTTTCAAACGTTCTTCGAGCATTACTTTAAGACAGGAATTTTTTGCACATCCGCCTGTAAAAATTATATCGTCTCTGATTTCAAGCCGTTTTATCAAAGAAATAACCCTGCTCACGATAGACTCATGGAGGGCGTAAGTGATTGTCTCTCTTTTTTCACCTTTGCTTATTAAGCTTACAACTTCTGACTCTGCAAACACAGTACATAAACTATTTATTTTAATGCTGCCATTTTTATCAACGCAGTTGTATCCAAAACTTTCTAAATCATATCCTAAAGTCTTTGCCATGATTTCAAGAAACCTTCCGGTTCCTGCTGCGCAGCGATCATTCATTTCAAAATTTATGACATCTCCATCCTTATTAAGACTGACTACCTTTGTGTCCTGCCCCCCGATATCAATAATTGTCCTGACGTTTGGAAATATTGCTTTTGCACCTTTTGCTACAGCTTTTATTTCAGTAATGGTTTTTACATTTTCATATATTTCGATCAAATCGCGTCCATAACCTGTTGCAACAAGTTTTTCCGGTCTGGCAAATGCTAATAATTCTTCACAAACTGATAGAGGATTGTGTCCGGTTTCTTTTCTCTGAAATTCAATAACTTTAGTTCCCCTTAAGAGAACATACTTTATGTACCTAGAACCGATATCTATGCCGCCAATTTTCATTCATGCACTCCGTCACCCATCATCTCAAGAAATGCTTCAATTCGCGTCTTCAACTGTCCCATGTCCTCCATGCTGTAGTCAGTTTCAATTCGTAAAAACGGAACTTTCATTATATCGACAACTTTTTTTGCTTTATATGCTTCCATCATATATGGAGTACAGAACTGAATAGCATAATGAATTACCCCGCCCGCTTTAAGCCTTCTTGTCATATCTCCTATGTCTTTCATACGTTCCTCATTTGGAGTAAAGCAGGCACAATGTATATTCATATACCTGTCGGCAATCTTTTGAATTCCCTCTTCCACAGAAGAGAAACCATCATCAAGAGAAGCCATGAAATTTCTCTCTCCGACACATGACTCTTCTCCGACAACTGATGCCTTACACCCTTCAATAATCGCATGCAATTTCCAGTTAGGAATAGCCATAGGTGAACCGGAAATGAGAATTCTTTTGCTTCCTTTCTCAGTAACACCTGTCCCTTTCTTTACTCTTTCATCAAGCTCGTCACAGAGTTCAGTCAGCTTTTCCGTAAAACGCACAGGGTCATCATAAAATGAGACCTGGTTTATAAGAAGTGCATCAAGTCCTGAAACAGGAGAGGGGTCAAAAGCTCTTAAAAGAGACAGTCTCTGTAAAGCCCTTCTTTTTTCTTTCACAATCTGTGAGGCTTCTTTTAATTTTTCCAGATTAATTTTTTTATTAGATAATTCTTCAAGTTTCTTAGCAAACCGTTTTACCTCGTTACGCCAAAGCAAAAGACCGTCAGCATCTTTTTTGTTCGGTACTTCCATCACATATACTTTCCCACCCGTTAATTCATTAAAAATTTCATATGCCTTTTTCTTTCCATCACAGGTAGTTTCACCCACAATAAGATCAGTTGTCTGAATATACGGACAGAGACCAGCCAGCTTAAACCCCATGAATGCTTTTATGAGGGCACAGGTGTTTCTCGGAATATATTTTTCTGCCTCATCTGTACCAACTTCTGCACCGGCACAGAGACCGATATCAACACCATCAACAGCGAGAATAAGTTCTTCCGGCACATATACGCAAAATGTTCCGATCACCTTTCTCTTTTCCTTTTTTGCCTCCAATATCTCCTCAATCCTCAGGCCATGAACTTCTGATATGACAAAATCAAAATATTTCATGCCTTCCGGACGATTTCTTTGCGAGAGATAAATATTCTTGTAAGCATCTGTAAGTACTCCTAACAAACCTTCATGAGCAGTAAGATTCATGTCAAGACCACTCCACATCGTTTTATAGTCTTTCGGCATAAACTCCTCCTAAATATAATAAAGTTTGTTAATTCTTACATAGCTATTCTCAATATGTCCAATAGATATTATCTATTTAAATAGACCAACTCATAGGGAAGACTGATCATTTTCTTGTTCGGGAATCGCTAAAGATCATCACAGATTGTTTATAAAATGGATTAAACAAACTGAGGATAAAGTATTCGAGCGGATTCTTTTGCCGATAGTCGAATAGGTATATGAAAATAAAGAGGCAAAAGCCCTCGGAGCGAGAATATTATATCCTCAGTTTATTCAGAAAATTTATTGAACTTAAGGGGACGGTTCTAATTAAATGAAAAATAATGCAAATAAGAGGAATAAATAGAACCGTCCCCTTTTCTGTTTAAAACGTCCTTCTATTAGTACGCCGACTAGATGGTGCGGCGCTGTCTGTCGAGCCATGAAAGTGGCAACAATTACAATTAATGGGATTCCGGGTCATGCCGCTCCCACTGTGACAGTCATTGCACATACCACCACCATAAGGCGCATCACTACTATCATGGTGGACATATTGCCATTCATTGGCAGACCCAACCCCAGCATCAGCATCATCCTTATGGCATCTATTACAGAGGTATCCCAGCTCCTTACTGCCAGATGGAAATGTTGGTGTACAAGCTCCTGCTGGTGGGGTAATTGTAGAGATAGTTCCGGAAAGTACTGCTCCGTTTACCTCTTTTCTTATCAACATCACATTAGGTGCGCCATGAGGTTCGTGACAGTCGGTGCAGGCAAGTACATACTGAGCACCATAAGTATTTGAATAAGGATTATCTATATCAATATAATTGCCACTCGTGGCATCAGCGCCCCTTTTCCCGTGCTTATCACCGGATGATGTAGCCCAATCAACAGGAGTATTGGAAAGGCTATAGGGAGCGCCGGTCATAGAGTCTGAATGGCAATCCTGACAGAAAGTTGCGTAGTCTGTAAGGTTGGTCCCAAGCTGTGTTGTCGACCCATCTGGTTCATATGCACTGGTAGAACCATTCCGATAGGGAGCCTGATATCTCAAGCCGCTTGCATAGTCACTCATCTTTTCACCTGTACCATCTCCCCAGAGACCCCACGCATTGTTATCCTTACTGTGCTGACTTGGAAGAGATACAGGCCAGCCTCTTGTTGTAGAACTCTTTGGACTACTTCCATATAACGATGAATTTGCAGGGTCTCCCTGTAACCTGTGTGGGTTATGGCAGGCTACACAAGGATTAGAATAATTTGTGTATCCCCAAGATTGAGCAGTAATGTATGTCCTTATATCACCGAGGTCGTGCGATGAATCCGGTGAGGTAAATGAGAAGGCTTCAAGAATATCATTCAGGCCGTCATTATAATTGCCGGCACGATAGCTGTAACTGCGGTTGATAATGCCTCCTGTTTGATAAGAATTCAGGTCTGTATGACATTTGTAACAAAAGTTATCTGTCTGACTAACATAATTACTGTAAAATAACTCATATATAGAAGGGCTTCCGCCAGTAGGAGCTGGCTCAGCACCACCTATACTTGCGTGCTGCTCATGGCAGTGGGCACAGTTTCCTCGGCTATACCCATCTAATTGAGGCACAAGGGTGGGATCTCTCTTTACACCATAGGCAGGAAGTGGAGTGTAATTCCCATGTGCAGAATCAAGATAAGGGCTACTGCTTGCCCTGTCAGGACATAACATTAATAATAGAATACTCCCTGCATACATGAAAAAAATGATTAATAAGTTTCTACCCTTATTGTTCATTAAAATATTTCTCACTTTCTTGCAAATATTCACATTTTAGGAGTGCTTGGAATTGATAATCCCGATATAAAACTTGCAATTCTCAAATAATTTTTCTTTTACATTTTATTTATCCAGCACTTCTCTCACTTTTTTTAAAAGCTCTTGCGGCAAGAAAGGTTTTGTTATAAAGCCTAATCCTTTTTCTAATATCCCTTTTTTATGAATAATCTCTGCATTATATCCACTGGTGAAAATAGCCTTTATATCAGGTCTTATTTTTTTAATCTCATCATAAACCTCTTTCCCGTTTTTTTTCGGCATTACCACATCAAGGATAAGAAGCTGTATCCTGTCTTTATTTTCGTTAAAAACACTTATTGCTTCCTCTCCGTCCCCTGCCTCCATAACCTGATAGCCAAATCCTTCAAGTACATGTTTTGTGAGATCTCTGATCTGTGCATCATCCTCTGCTACGAGGACTGTCTCTGTCCCTCTCTCCACAATGGAAATATCTGCTGACTTTTCCTCTTCAATCCTTGATCTAATTAATGGCAAATATACCTTGAATGTCGTCCCTTTTCCGGATTCGCTGTATACATTTATATAGCCATCATGCTGTTTTATTATTCCATATACCATTGCCAGCCCAAGACCTGTTCCCTTCCCAACTTCCTTGGTCGTATAAAATGGCTCAAATATCCTATCCCTCGTCTTCACATCCATCCCTACACCTGAGTCCTCAAATGATATAAGAGCATAAAGCCCGGGCTTGCCATAACCATGTGTCTTTATGTATTCGTTATCAAATGGCGCAATTTCTGTCCTGATTGTCAATTGCCCGCCATCAGGCATTGCATCTCTTGCATTCGTGGCAAGGTTCATCAATACCTGCTCTATTTGTGTGCTGTCTCCCATTACAGTTAAGTCCTCATCTGCGAGAACCGTGGAGAGTTCTATATCTTCACCAATGAGCCTGGATAGAAGTTTCTCTAATGCTATTATGATTTCATTAAGATTTATAGCACGTAGATTGATTATCTGCTTTCTGCTGAAGGCAAGGAGGGCTTGTGTTAATTTAGTAGCCCTCTCTGAGGAAGCCAATATTTGTTTTACATAATTACTCAATGGGTCATCCTTGCTCATCTCTGTTTTCAAGAGGGTTCCAAAGCCTATTATTGCTGTCAATATATTGTTGAAATCATGTGCTATGCCTCCTGCAAGCTGACCAACTGCCTCCATCTTCTGGGCCTGAAGGAGCTGTTCCTCAAGCTTCTTGCGTTCGGTGATATCAGTGAAATTTTCGACAATCCCAATCAATGCTCCATCAGGGCCCCGAAAGGGGTTTGCCGTCACAATACATGGAATCCTGATACCATCATTTCGCTCCTTTTCCGTATCTATTTCCACTCGATCCTCTCCGCCCAGAATCCGGGTCAGAGGACAGTTCGGCGTATGACACTCTGAGCTGCGAAACACTTCATAGCACTTCTTGCCCACAGCTTCATCCTGGCCTATGCCTGATAACTTGGCAAATGTGTTGTTCACTCGAAGCACGTTGAACTCTTTATCAACCACGCTCATACCATCCGCAGACGTATTAAATATCTGGTCGAGTTCTGCGTGAGCAAGTTTAATTGACTCCTCTGCAAGTCTCCACTCGGTAATATCCCTTATGAGCTCAATGCCTGCTACGATTTTCCCGCTAGAATCTCTTAAAGGGGATACGGTATTCACGACATATAACGGCGGGCCATCTCCTCTCGGCACAACTCTTTCCTTTGAATGGACATTGCCGTCCCTGAAACACTCAGCCAATTGACAACCTTCGCAGATTTTATCTCTATTCTTAATCGCCTTGTAACATAGCTTGCCTGAATGTTCTCCATAAGTATCTCTGTGAACCTTGTTTTGATACACAAACCTGAAGTCAGTGTCTATAATACCCAGCGGCTCCCCAATGCTTTCGATAATTGATTTTGATTTGAGCCTCTCATCTTCCGCTGTCATGAGGGCTGCCCGAAGCGCCTCCTCTGCCTTCTTACGCTCGGTGATGTCGACATTCACCTCGGCAACCAACCACTCTCCCTTCTCATTCTGAAATGGTATGGTGGTAACTTGTATCGGCCGGTTGCCCTCTTTAACGAGAACTTCTTCGGTTACAGTAATGGTCTTTGTCTCCAGTGCTTTAGGAATACCACAGCCAGGACATATCTCACTTCTTCCCATATAGTACTCGTAACACTTCCTTCCAGCAGGGTCGCCGTATATCTTTCCCCACTCTGGATCAATGTATCGCATGTTAAATTCTGAATCTATAATGTCAAGACCTGTCTTTGTAGCGCCTAAAATGAATTCCATCTGTTGCTTTAGGGATTGGACCTCCTTTTCAATTCGCTTACGTTCGGTGATATCTCTTAATATTCCTATTGAATGCCATTTGCCCTTTACCTTTACTGATGAAACAGAAAGTTCTACCGGAAACTCTTCACCCCCTTTTCTGATGGCAGATAATTCAAGGGTATTACCAACCACAGAGCCCTGTCCTGTTTCCTTAAAATCACTGAACCCTTTTTTATATGCTTCATGGTAGCCCTCGGGTCCAATAAAGATGTGTGCTTCTTTGCCAATTGCTTCTTCTTTGGTATAACCAAATATCCTTTCAGCAGCCTCATTCCAATATGAGATATTCCCTTCATTATCTATCATAATAATGCCGTCTTGAGCAGAGGTGCTTATGCTTCGGAATCTCTCCTCACTCTCATGTATCGCCTCTTCTGCTTGTTTATGTATGGTAACGTCCTTGAAATCTTCCACAATGCCGATCAGCTCACCATCAGGTTCCCGAAAGGGAGTACCGGTCACAATACAGGGAATTTTGGTCCCGTCTTTTCGTTCCTTTTCTACCTCATATTCAACGCATTTCTCACCACCGAGAATCCGGATCAGCGGGCAATCAGGTGTAAAACACATTGGTCCACGAAACACCTCATAGCACTTTTTTCCTGTTGCTTCATCTCTGCTTACACCTGATAATGTTGAAAACGTATCGTTAACTCGCAGCACATTGAAGTCTTTATCAATCAGGCGCATCCCGTCGGCTGCAGTATTGAATATCTGATTAAGCTCTACGTAGGCAAGTTTAGTTCTCTCCTCTGCCTGCTTTCGCTCTGATATTTGCAGCATCAATGGACGAAGCACAAAGAAGTAAAGAGCTGGGGAAAGGAGTATGACGAGCAATGTGGCATCGAGCATAGCCCACATCCACGTAGGGAGAGAAGGGATAACAGAAAGAAGAATCATTATGAATGCTTCAGTGATAAAGACACAGAAGAATATTATGAATAGAAGTCGCCCAGGCGACCGATAGATTAACATTTAATTAATTTACAAAATAGTCTTACATAGATACAATCAGGGGAATCCTGATATAGGGCTTCGGAAAACCTTATATATATATATTTATATGATCAGGTATCGAGGGAGGTCAATCCTTCACGGATAGCATATTTGGTTAGTTCGGCGACACTGCGAATTTTCAGCTTATCCATTATTTTTTGCTTGTATGTCTCTACTGTTTTCACGCTTATTTTAAGATGAGAGGCAATTTCTTTTATTGTTTTACCTTCTGTTAGAAGCTGAAGCACCTCACGTTCTCTTGCAGTAAGAATGGAGAAAACAGAGAATTTTTCTTTTGATAAAAGGTGAGTATAGTCCTTAATCACAGAGTCAAATATAGCCGGGCTCAAGTAAGTATGATTTGTGATCACAGATTGTATAGCGTTAATCAACTCTTCAAATGCACAATCTTTTAGCAGATAGCCTGATGCACCTGCCCTAAACATCCCAGTCACAAATCTCCTGTCTGAATGCATTGATAGAGCAATAATTTTTACATTGGGGGCATTGGCAATAATCTGGCGGGTGGCTTCAATGCCATTCATATCAGGCATACCGACATCCATAATAACGACATCGGGTAATAACTGGAGAGCAAGTTGAACAGTCGTTCTTCCGTCTTCTGTTTCAGTAATCACTTCCATGTTGGTATGCTTCTCGATCAAGGCTTTAATACCTTCACGAACAATCCTGTGGTCGTCTGCTAAAAGAATCCTTATATTCACTGTAATTTCCTCAATTTTATCTACTTAGTGTATGTGTATAAACTCGGGTCATTTGTCATTCCGCACTTGATGCGGAATCCAGAACCTATTGAAAACACTGGATTCCTGCCTTCGCAGGAATGACGACTTTTACAGAAAACAGCAATTTATACATACACAGCTATTTAAGTTCCAACGGCACAACGATGGAAATACGAGTTCCATGCCCTGGCCCGGACTCAACATTTATATATCCATTAATGTATTTCAATCGTTCATGTATGCTGAATAAGCCAAACCCTCTGCTTTTATTTAAATAGGACTCTGTTTTTG
>MHEF01000115.1:3321-7702 GCA_001805125.1 Nitrospirae bacterium RBG_13_39_12 | reverse complement strand
TTCTTTCTTTTACACATTAAAAAAGGTCGGGATTCCTGTCTCGCCGACCTCTTTTCTCCGGCTTCAGAAGGCCCTCAATATGGGGATCATCAATTCGCTGGATGATTTCTATACCGCTGCCCGCGCCATACTGATAAAGAGCGAGAGATATTTCGACCTGTACGACCAGGTGTTTGCCCATCATTTTGAGGGGGCCGAGCTTGAGGAGCCGGATGAAAGGATACTTAATGACATTGCCAGGACCATGCTGGAGGAATGGCTCAGATCACCCAAGGAGCTTGCAGAGGCTCTTGGAGTGGACGAATCCGAGCTTTCCAGGATGACCCCTGAGGAGTTGATAAAGTATTTCTATGACAGATTAAGGGAGCAAACAGAGGCCCATCACGGCGGAAGCAAATGGATAGGCACGGGAGGGACCTCGCCTGTAGGGCATTCGGGTTATCACCCAGGGGGCATGAGGGTAGGGGGTGTGTCCAGGAACAAGTCCGCTGTCAAGGTCGCAATGGACAGGAGGTACAGGGACTACTCACAGGAAGGGCCCCTTACGCAGTCTCAGATAGGCGAAGCACTGAAAAGGCTCAGGAACATGGTGCCGGTAGGACCCAAGGACCAAATCAATATTGACGAGACCATCTACCAGACAATGAAAAACGCGGGAGAGATAGAAATCGTATATGACAGGAGCCTGAAGGACAGGCTTAAGGTTATCCTGGCAATAGACAACGGCGGATGGTCAATGGAGCCTTATGTGGATATCTTGCAGACGCTCTTTTATTACTCGAGGGCCCAGTTTAAGGATCTCAAGACCTTTTTCTTTCATAACACCATATATGACAATCTCTGGGAAGACCCGCCGAGGATGCGAAAGCCCTTCCCTGTGGATGAGATGGTGCGTCTTGATCCTGAGACCCGTTTTATCATTGTAGGAGACGCTAGCATGGCGCCCTATGAGTTGATGGCGACTGATGGCTCAATACATCTTGAAGAAAGGACGACCAAGCCGAGCTACAGGAGGCTGCAGTTCATTGCAGAGACCTTTCCCCATTCCGTGTGGCTCAATCCCAAGATGGAGGATGAGTGGCCATATACCAGAACCATCTCCATGATCCGCGAGATATTCCCCATGTTTGAACTTACCTTAGACGGACTTGAGGGCGCGGTAAAGCACATGATGAGCAAGAATTAGACAGATAAAATCCCGCCTCTTTCTCATTCCACTCTATCTCAAAACTCATTGACATTATTATATTTCTGTTTCATCATCTAAACCATATTGACCTAATCCTTGTTCTTTTTATCTATTGAGGTTCAATATGTCATCAGATGTTCTTATTTAAAATTAAGTTTATTTGCCTATATAGCGAAAAATTTATTAACTAACCAGAGTGGAGGATAGTTATTTAAGGCACAAGTTTTGCATTTAAAAGGGGAGGTATACGGAGTTATTTAATAATATAAGGTAACCTGATAATTTAAGAATTTAACATCGGTCTCAATGGGATATACTATGACAAGATGGACTCATCCAGGTGGTAAGTTAAGAGATCTGGGACCGGAATCTCTCAATGATGCTGAGTTGCTTTCTATACTAATCTCATCCGGCATTAAAGGAAAATCTGCTGAAGACATAGCCAAAGAAGTTTTAGAAAGATTCAATTCGTTTAAGGGCATGGCAAACCAATCCCTTGAAAAATTTCTCGAAATCAAGGGTCTTTCCGATGTAAAAATAATCAGAATCGCTGCTGCTTTTGAGATAGCAAAGAGGATCGTGAAACAGGTCTTAAAGGAAAATGGGCAAGAAAAAATCTAAATTATCAGGGAGAGACATCAGGGTATCAAGCCCTTTTGACAGTTCGGTTCAAAAAACCGAGTGGACCGGTGCAGCAAAAATTGCAGAATGGATCAATAGCCTTGTTGAAACAAAAGGTCTCTCTTTTGGAAAGGCAGAGGTTGAGACGGTTCAACGTACCACGAGGAAAAGGGCTGACATTAATCTATTTGAATCTCCTGAAAGCGATAAAACACTGTGCGTAATCGAATTTAAACTCCCGTTTATAGATCCATTTGCAGATGAACTAAAAGGAGATGCGCATAAAAAGGCGAATAAGAGAAAGGCCAGATATTTTGCAACTTCCAATTTCCAAAAATTGGTATGGTTTAAAACTGAGGAAGTCAATCGGATGGCCCATGAATCACAGCAAATCGCCGGGATCTATGAGCTATCTAAGATTGAAGACCTTGATAACCTTGAAGAACCGCGCTTCAAAAACAATATCATTAAAGGATTAGAAAAATTTCTTTTCGAACTTTCGGAAGTATATCTAGGCAAAAAAACCGAACCCCTCCTTCCTATCGATGAACTCCTTATCTATCTGCTCCATGAAAAAATCTATCGGCTTTCGCGACATTACAAAGAGATCATTCGCGACAGGTTTCACAAAGAACCGATGTTCCGGAAACAGCTTATCAACTGGTTTATAGAGCAGCATTGGCATTTTACAGGTCAGGAAAACGATTTTGAAAAGGCCGCCAGGCAAACAGGTTATCTTTTAACAAATAAGATTCTCTTCTATCAGGTTCTAAAATCAAAGCAGACGATTCTGGCCTCGCTGACGATTCCCGATGATCTCGTGGCAGGCGGCCAGCTCCAGAACATCCTCCAATCCTATTTTGATACAGTCATACAACAGATCGATTATGAGACCATATATTCCACCGACTTCATAGACCAGATCGCCTTCCCCGATAACCGGGCGGTTGTCGATGATATTAAAGAGATCATTGCTATCCTTAAAAGATATGATTTTTCAAGCATTGGCTTCGACACCATCGGCAGAATTTTTGAAAAGCTTATCCCATCTGAAGAAAGACACAACCTTGGACAATATTTCACCAATGCCGACGTTGTAGATATCATATTGCGATTTTGCCATAAAAAAGAATCCGATAAAGTAATCGATCCTGCCTGTGGAGCCGGGACATTTCTTGTCAGGGCCTACCAGCACAAGAAGTTAATGAACAGGACAATATCACACGAAGATATCCTTAAAACACTATGGGGAGTTGACATTGCCAAGTTTCCTGCACACCTATCCATGATTAATCTGGCCATAAATGACCTAGGCGTGATGAAGAATTACCCGAACATTGCCCAGAATGATTTTTTTGACCTGATGGCGGATAAGGACGGATTCAAACTGCCCGAAAGGTGGAGGAAAGTAATCATTAAAACCCTGGGCGCCGAGGAACGTGAGGTCACCTATCCGCGCTGGTATGATTGCATTGTCGGCAATCCGCCCTATACAAGGCAGGAAGAGATGTCTGAAATCAGCGGAGAGGTTGGATACAAGGATGATCTCATAACAAAAGCCCTCTACATGGGGACAAGAAAGATAGCTGATATATCTAAAAGGGCCGGCATTCACGCCTACTTTTTTGTGCACGGGACCAAGTTCTTAAAGAACGGGGGGATGTTCGGCTTTATTGTATCCAATTCATGGATGGATGTGGATTATGGCAAAGGGCTCCAGGAACTATTTTTACAGAACTATAAGATTGTCGCTATCATCGAATCAAAGGTTGAACGGTGGTTTGAAGAGGCCGATATAAACACCTGCATAATTATCCTGGAAAAATGCATGGACGCAAAGGAGAGGGATGAAAACAAGGCAAGATTCGTCTACCTATTTAAACCCCTGCGCCATTTTATCCCTCCGGCTCAAGACATCTGGGAAAAACAGAAAGAACGCCTTAATGCTATTGACGACCTTATCAAGACTATCCTCTTCCATGAAGATTTCTACCAATCAGATGATCTTAGAATTTTTACTATAAGCCAGAAAGACTTGTGGGATGAAGGATATAATGAAGAGAAAGGCGTCTATGAAGGGGCAAAATGGGGAAAATACCTGAGGGCGCCGGAGATATATTTCAAGATAATTGAAAAGGGAAAAGGAAAACTGGTGCCGTTAAAAGAGTTGGCGGATGTGAAGTTTGGAATCAAGACAGGCGCCAATGAATTTTTCTATTTAACAGAAGAAGAGATTCAAGCTAAAGGGATAGAAAAAGAATATTGGATGCATGAGGATGAAAAAGGAAACTTGGTACCGAACTATGTAATTAGATCACCACGTGAATGCACTTCGGTTGTGATGAAAGTTGAAGATTTGAAATACAGAGTTTTAATGGTTCATGAGGATAAAAAAGATATTAACAGAAAAAATGTTCTGCAATATATCAAGCATGGGGAACAAAAAGGCTTCCAAAATAGACCCACATGCTCAGTTAGAGAAAGATGGTATGACCTAGGTTATCAGTATCCACCGGATGGCATTTGGTTTAAAGCATTTAATGATAGGTTTTTTGCTCCTCTAAATGTAAA
>MHEF01000115.1:3062-3251 GCA_001805125.1 Nitrospirae bacterium RBG_13_39_12 | reverse complement strand
ATATTTATCAAGAATTAGGTAATGATGACCCTCATGAATTCAAGATTGATCAAGTCAAACCCGATCGTCGTGAATTGGATAAAATTATTATGGGCGATATCCTTGGTCTTACAGAAGAGGAACAGATTGAGGTTTATAAGGCAGTGATCGACCTTGTAAGATCAAGGCTTGACCGGGCTAAAAGCGTTA
>MHEF01000115.1:1961-2985 GCA_001805125.1 Nitrospirae bacterium RBG_13_39_12 | reverse complement strand
CTTTATCGCAAGTTTTATGACGAAAAGGTGCTGAGCAAGGAAGGATCAAAAGAGGTCAAACTTTTTCCGGCCACAAAGGAGGTAGTGATTGAAAACAACCTTTTCGGCTGGAAGGTCGTTTCAGGGAAAAAGGCCATACAATGCGGGAGTGAAGAAGAGGCAAGGTATTTAAAAGTATGGATCGATACGGGCCTGATGGAAGAGGTTAAAGTGCCGATCGATGAAAAATATTTGAAAGGCATTCTCCCTGAGCTTGAAAGGTTACAGGCAAAGATATTAAAGGTCATCGCAGAACACGTGGATTCCATTTCCAGCCAAAAGCTTCGTAAACAGATCATGCACCATTTACAGAGAAAGTTGTTTGAATAAAACCTTAAAAAATAACAGGGGCAAAGCTACACAATCTATAAAATAACTATTTTTTCGATTATAAATCGGATCCCTTTAATGGGTGGCCCAATAAAGAAACATATACTTTCAAATAAGTGGAGGAAATGAATGATAGAGTCCGGTGGAGAAAATCAAGTAGAGAAGAAAAAAACTATTTTAGTAGTAGATGATGAATGGGGGGTCCGTGATTCATTTGATATGGTTTTAAGTAATGATTATAACGTCTTCCTTGCGGAATCTGGAGAGGAAGCTATTGAGATCTTCAAGAAAAACTCCATTGATCTTATTCTGCTTGATATTATGCTGCCCAATATTAATGGTCTCGACCTGCTTAAACGATTCAAAGAACTGGATCCAAATTGCAATGTTATTATGGTAAGTGCTGTAAAAGATGTTGAAACAGCGATAAAGGCAATGAAATATGGCGCCTATGATTATTTAGTAAAACCTTTTATTGTTGAAGATATAAAAAGAAACATAGAATCCTGTCTTTCTAAGAGATATTTGGAATCAGAGCTTAATTATTACAGAAGCTTTGTCTCTGTTTTAGAGCAAAAAAATAAAATACTTGAGGCAAGAATTGAGCAATTTAGTAGAGAGGGGAAGGCCGGGACATTAGTGAGAGAGCTCGAAA
>MHEF01000115.1:1181-1863 GCA_001805125.1 Nitrospirae bacterium RBG_13_39_12 | reverse complement strand
TGTTCCCAGCACGAAGGGATACATTATCTCTGTGAGTGCTGAACAGTTAATGGGAGTCTTGCTTGAACTCATTTATAATGCGACTAATATATTGCATGGAAAAGGTGGGATTATCCAGGTTAATCTTCGGGGCAGAGATGATATGGTTGAGATATCTGTTAAAGATAACGGTCCCGGGATCCCTAGTGAACTTAGAAAGAAATTATTTAAAAGGCAAGTGCCGAGTAAGAGCGGCTTGGGATTAGGTCTCTTTCTCTCTAATAAAATAATTCGGGAGTTGGGAGGAAAGTTAAATTTATATACCTCCCCGAAGGAGGGGACCACATTTACTATTCTTCTGCCAATAATGAGTGATGTAAAGGAATCTTGAAATGAAAATAAACATTCTTGTAGTTGATGACAATCGTGACACACTAAGGACATATGTTAAGGCCCTTTTGCGCGGAATCAAGCCGAAAAAGGAAGCAACTGTGCCGGAAACTTTGGCAAAAGGATTTCTTGGTATAGAGGAGGCTGACACAATTTCCCTTGCCTTTGAAAAGCTAAGGGCACAACATTTCGATGTTTTAGTGGTTGATCTAAAGATCCCGGGCTTAACAGGACAAGAAATGGGGGGTCTTGAACTGATCTCTGAGTCAATAAGGCTTGACCCCCTATGTCCTATTGTTGCCATTACCGGATT
>MHEF01000115.1:0-1174 GCA_001805125.1 Nitrospirae bacterium RBG_13_39_12 | reverse complement strand
GTAGAGCTAGTCAAGAAAACGCTAACGCAGGGCGTGTTTGATTTTATAGAAAAGTCACTCACCGCTGTTGATGATCTAGTAAATGCAGTACAACGAGCGATAGACCATCGGTATGAGACAATAATGCGATCAGGAAATCCCTTCACCCCAATGACAGGGGTCGAACCAACGATTTTTGGTGGAAGGACTAAAGAATTGGAATTTTTTGAACAGAGACTAAATAGGGCGCTTCATACCCGATTTTGTGAACATTGTCTTGTGCTTGGCGACTGGGGAATTGGTAAATCGACATTACTCAGGGAGTACAAGAAAATATGTCAGAGTCGAGGGCATTTAGCGTCTGTTGTTCCTCTTGAGGCCTTGCCACCTGGTACTAAAGTATTTGAAGCAGCAATTTCAATTGTGGAAGGTGTTCTTCGCGGGCTTCCATATCCAATTGATCGATTTAAGAAATTAGCAAACTTTTTCGATTCCATTGGAATCAGCGTTTTTGGAACCGGATTACAGTTTAAGAGGGACACTTCCAAAAAAGACTTATCCACACAAGCCTTTCTTCATGACTCTCTTTTAAGGTTATGGGAAGATCTAGAAGACAAAACTGAAGTTTTTATTATATTGCTAGATGATCTCGATAATTTTATTGCGGTTCCCGAAATCTTCATGACTTTAAAGCAGACACTTTCAATGGATTCGATCGTAAAGAAAAAGATTCTAGTTGGAATATCGTCAACCGCATCAAGTTGGCTTAACCTTACGTCGATCAAGAAACATCACCCTCTCTCACGTTATTTCCTATCACGAGTTGATCTTGGGGTACTTACAGAGAATGAACTGAGAGAAACAATTCTTAAGTCATTATCCGGAACCGGTATCTCTTTTACCACTGAAGTATTAAAACGTGTATTTGAATATACAGAAGGACATCCTTTTGAGATGCAAGTATTGTGCAATCATCTTTTTAATAATCAGATATCCGGGCGATCAGACATCGATGTCTGGGACAAGGCATTGCAGGGTGCACTTAATGATATGGGTATAGCTATTTTTGATTACTGGTTTGGCCAAGCCAGCACCGAGGAAAGAAAGGTCCTCCGTATTTTTGCAGATATTGAAACACCTATATCAGTTAAAGAAATCCTTAAAGTCGCAGAGACGGAAAAAGTGAGGGTTTCTC
>MHEF01000114.1:42184-42326 GCA_001805125.1 Nitrospirae bacterium RBG_13_39_12 | reverse complement strand
TCCCGAATCCCGAAAGCCTTCGGGACGGGATTGCGGGAATGACACAAAAAATAAACATTCAAATAATGGGCGCCCTGCGGTCTCTGCCGCAGGGTTCTTCACAAAATAAACATGCTATTTATACAGCATTTTCTATTTTATA
>MHEF01000114.1:42023-42165 GCA_001805125.1 Nitrospirae bacterium RBG_13_39_12 | reverse complement strand
TTATAGATAGTGGGAAGTTAAATTGCAATATGGGCCAATTTAGAGTTGCGAAAAGACATGATTTTTGATTAAAGATTGCACTTGTGTTAGTATTTAAATAAATAGAGTTTATCTTATATTTAGTAGAAATTTCCTTTTTTTA
>MHEF01000114.1:21827-42004 GCA_001805125.1 Nitrospirae bacterium RBG_13_39_12 | reverse complement strand
AATGATTAATTTATTATGGTTGCAAAGCGGTGGATGTAATGGGGATACCATATCATTCCTTAACGCGGAGCAACCACATGTTCTTACTGCTCTCAAAATGCTTGAAATAAATTTGCTATGGCATCCATTTCTAAGCCTTGAAATGGGTAAAGAAGTAGAGGTTATATTTGAAAAATGTATTTCCGGGAAAACAAAGCTTGATGTTTTAATTGTGGAAGGTTCGGTAATCTGTGGACCAAATGGTACTGGAAAGTATTTTCTTTTCAATGGACGCCCTTTTAAGGAATGGGTGGAAAGGCTTGCCACTGTCAGCCAGAATACTATAGCAATCGGTACCTGCGCTGCTTATGGTGGGATAGTGGCTGCCGGCGCAAATTTTGTTGAGGCTAAAGGTCTACAGTATTTAAGGAAGCAAAAGGGAGGAGTTTTAGGAAAAGAGTATGTATCAGGTTCAGGTCTTCCGGTAATCAATGTCCCCGGGTGTCCATGTCACCCGGATTGGATTGTGGAAACCTTAATGAGGTTATTTATGGGGAAATTGGGACCTGAGGAATTGGATGAATTCAACCGACCAAA
Organism: Nitrospirae bacterium RBG_13_39_12; assembly: GCA_001805125.1. Lineage (GTDB taxonomy): Bacteria > Nitrospirota > Thermodesulfovibrionia > Thermodesulfovibrionales > SM23-35 > RBG-13-39-12. The sequence goes on along the minus strand of MHEF01000114.1, from coordinate 41,428 downwards.
AGCCTTCTATAAAAAATTGGCGCATCATGGCTGTCCCAGAAATGAATTTTATGAATTTAAGGCTTCTGCTGTTGAGTATAGTCAGCTGGGATGCCTGTTTGAATATTTAGGGTGTAAAGGAACAATATGTGAGTCAGATTGTAATGAACGCATGTGGCTTGGGCGCACTGGAAGCTGCACACGGGCAGGTTTCCCTTGTATTGCATGTACGTTGCCGGATTTTCCTGATGGTTCAGTTCCTTTTTTTGAGACCAGAAAGGTAGGGGATGTCCCGGTTACACTGCCTCTTGATGTACCTAAAGCCTGGTATGTTGGTATGGCAAACCTGGCAAAACTTGCTACCCCTGAAAGATTGAAGAAAAATGCAGTATCTTTCAGAAGGGTAAATTAAGGAAAATTAGATGCCGAAAAAAATAATGATTAGTCCGTTAAACAGGGTTGAAGGTGATCTTGAGATAATTGCTGAGATTAAGGACGGAAAAGTTCAAAATGCTGAATCCAAAGGCGTGATGTTCAGGGGTTTTGAAATAATGCTTAAGGGAAGGGATCCCATGGATGCTATTGTTTTCACTCCAAGGATCTGCGGAATCTGCGGAGCATCACATGGGTTAGCAAGCGCTGCAGCAATCAGGAATGCCTGGAAAAGTGAGATGCCAATAAACGCATTTTTAGTAGGTAATATTGTTCTGGCAATCGAGACTCTTATGGGACATATAGTCCACTTCCATGTTCTGTTTGCTCCGGATTTAACAAATAAGAAATATTTGTCAAATCAATATTATTCTGAAGCAGTAAAGCGGTTTCTTCCTTTTAAAGGTGTCTCCTACTTAAAAGCTATTAAGGCTCGTCCTAGCATGTTGGAACTTATGGGAGTATTTGCAGGGAAGTGGCCGAATACACTTATATTCCAGCCTGGTGGTGTAACATGCAGTATCAGTATGTCGCGTCAAACCAAAGCAATAGGACTACAGAGAGAGTTACAGGATTATGTGGAAGAAAGTTTACTCGGATGTGAGATTGACAGATGGCTTCAGAACAGAAATATGGAAGACATGGAAAGGTGGTTGAATGAATCAAACCACCATGACAGCGACATGGGAACTTTTATAAAGTACGCAAGAGAAATAGGATTGGATGGAATCGGTAATGGCCCAGGTAAATTAATGTCTTATGGGTCATTTGAACTTCCCGGTAATAAAACCTGGCTCCCCAGCGGTTACTATGACAACGGATTCATCGAGTTTAGTGAAGATAAAATAAGTGAGTTTATCAAATATTCCTTCTTAAAAGGCTATCAAGGTGGACTGCATCCTTCCGAGGGCATAACCGACCCGGATCCTGATAAGGAGGGAGCTTACAGTTGGTCCAAATCTCCACGCTATGACAACAGAGTAGTTGAAGTTGGGCCTTTAGCAAGGATGGTATTGGATAAAGACCCATTGATTTTTGATATATTCGAAAAATCAGGCCCGAGTGTTTTTTTGAGAATCTTGGCAAGACTCCATGAGGCAGTGAGGCTGGTTAGACAGGTTGGAATCTGGATAAGAGAGATTGATGCCCGCAGTCCATTTTTCAAGAAGCCTATAATTCCAACTGAGGCTAAGGGAACTGGTCTTATAGAAGCAGCAAGAGGAGGACTTGGTCACTGGATATCCATTAAAGATAGCAGGATTGAAAGATATCAGGTAATAACTCCAACAGCATGGAATCTTTCACCTAAAGATGCATTTGATCAGTTTGGGGCGTGTGAACATGCTTTGAACGGGACTGCAGTAGAGGATGAAGATAATCCTGTAGAGATCGGACATATTGTTAGATCGTTCGATCCCTGTCTTGTATGTACAGTTCATACGATAAAACGTTAGTTTCGATCACTGTATGAAATGAAGATATCACAAAAGATTTCCCTAATAGTATAAAATGAAAAATAAAGTGATATATGAAAAAATTGTAAATGGGATTGATGAAGAGATTTTGCTAATCTCCAAGGATTTCAGGATTATATGGGCAAACCAGAAATCGTTAGACACTTATGGCACTGATATTATTGATAAGCATTGTTATAACGCAACACATGGCATAGACTTTCCATGTCAAGGGCCTTTCGATCTATGTCCGCTTACTGATGTTTTAGTTACAGGAAAATCAAGTTCCACAACTCATGTTCACTCCAGTAAACATGACCGCAGCGAGCACCACGTATCCATTAATCTGTATCCGATAAAGGACGGCAGCGGTGAAATTTCAAGATTTATACATATTGCAAAAGATGTTACAGAAAGTATAGTCCACCGGCAAATGGAAGAAACAATGTGGCAGGAAATCATTAAGGTCATAGATAGAATTTATGGTGAGTTGGTGGAGAATCAAGTTAAAATGGAAAAGTCCAAGACAGAATTAGAAATGAGGACTGCGGAGTTAGAGAGGAGCAGTCTGGAGTTAAGAAGAACACAGGAGCGTTTGATTCGTTCTGAAAAACTGGCTGCTATAGGACAGTTGGCTGCCGGTGTAGCTCATGAGCTAAGAAATCCTTTAGCAGTAATAAAGAATTCAGCTTACTATTTAAAAGAAAAAATAAGCAGAACAGATCTGGCTACGATGGACCCAAGTATTTTTGAATTTCTTAATATTATAGAGAATGAAATAGGGATGTCTGATAAGATTATTAGAGACTTACTTAATTTTTCTCTTATTAGAAAGCCTATTGTTAAAACATATGATATAAATACAATTGTTAAAAATGCCTTATCTGTAACCTCAATACCATTGGGCATTAAGGTTGAAATGGATCTGGCACAAGACCTGGATAATGTTATGGTTGACCCTTATCAGATAAGGCAGGCCTTTCATAACCTGATATTAAATTCGATCCAGTCAATGGATAACGCTGGAAAGTTGTTAATAACCAGCAGACAGGAAGGAGACTTTATCGAGATTGAGTTTAAAGATAATGGTTGCGGAATAAAGGAAGAGGATCAAGAAAGGGTGTTCGATCCCCTCTTTACAACAAAAGCGAGAGGCATAGGACTAGGCCTGGCAGTTACGATGGGAATTATCGAAAGGCATGAAGGACAAATAAAATTGAAAAGCGAGGTTGGTGAGGGTACAACAGTTGTTGTCAGATTGCCTGTCGCTGAATAGTAAGCTGTTGGATGTAAAAACATTTAAAAGGTATTGGACGTGATGTCATATAAAACAAATAAAGTAAGTACCAATGCAGATTTACCAAATATCTTGATAGTAGATGATGACAAAGGTATGTGTAAAACCCTTTCCCGAATACTTGAACTGGATGGATTAAAAATCTCGACAGTTAACACTGCACATGATGGAGTGGATTTAATAAAGAAAAGCTCTTTTGATTTAGCTATACTGGATATTAAACTTCCGGATATTGACGGGGTAGAATTATTGGAAATCATAAAGAAAGAAGATCCTGATTTAAGCGTAATTATGATGACTGCATATGCCAGTACAGAAAATGCTATCAAGGCATTGAACAAGGGAGCTGATGCTTTTGTTACAAAACCTTTTGATATTGAGGAACTAAGGGCAGTAGTTAAAAAATCTATTGAGAAACAGATGCTTGCAAGAGAGAAGAGGAGACTGGAAAATGAGTTAAAAGAATCTCTGGAAAAATACAGGGAACTGTTTGAAAATATAAATGACGCTGTAGCAGTGTTTCTAATACCAGATTATAAGCTCATTATTTATAATTCAAGTTTTATTGAACTATTCGGTTATTCAGAGCTGGAATTGAAAGATAAGATGATATCAGATTTCGTTTACACGGAAGACCTCTCGGCAGTTCACGAAAGATTCGAAAAAATAAAGGAAGGAGAAATCTTAAAAGACATATATGAAATCCGGATGTTGAACAAAAAGGGAGAGGTGCTTTTTATTGAGGTCGGGGACCGGCCCTATTTTCAAAAAGGCAGGTCCATAGGGGTTGAAATCATAATGAGGGATGTCAGTGAAAGGAAAAAGATTGAAGAACAACTTATCCAGTCAGAAAAGTTGAGGGCCATAGGCCAGATGGCTTCAGGTGTTGCCCATGATTTCAATAATGCATTAGCTATTATTCTGGGTAATACAGAGTTGCTTGCAAGGCAGATTGATGCTTTAAATCAGGAGCAGATTAAAAAACAACTTAAAGTGATTGAAACTGCTGCGCTGGACGCTGCTGGAACTGTCAGACGGATTCAGGAGTTTACCAGAATACGGGCTGACAAGGAATATGTGAAGGTTGATATCAATGAAATCGTTGAAGAAGTAAAAGAAATGTCAAAACCCAGATGGAAAGATCAGGCACAGGAAAAGGGGATTAATATTGAATTGATAACTATATTAAGTGATGATCTGCCACCTGTAAAGGGAAACTCATCTGAACTTCGGGAGGTATTAACCAATATAGTATTCAACTCAATAGATGCCATGCCCGGTGGAGGCAAGATTTCAATAGAGACAAGATCTGTTAATAATGAAGTGTGTATTCGCGTAACTGATACAGGAGTGGGTATATCAGATGAAATTAAAAGAAAGATTTTTGATCCTTTTTTTACAACTAAGGGTGTCATAAGCGATGGTTTAGGATTGAGCATTGCTTTTAGCATTATCTCGAGGCATGGAGGGAGGATAGAAGTTGACAGTGAAGAAGGAAGAGGTACTGGCATTAATATAATTTTACCTGTACCTATTGAGATAAAAGACGAGGAGATAAAAACCGTTCAGGTAAGAGATGTTAAGAGCAAGAATATTCTTGTGATTGACGATGATGAAATGGTTCGGAATGTTTTAGAGGGCCTGCTTATTCAGGGTGGCCATAATGTCTATAAGGCATCTTCCGGGAAAGAAGGGTTAGATATTTTTAATAGAGAGCCCATTGATCTGGTCTTTACTGATCTTGGAATGCCCGGATTGAGCGGCTGGGATGTAGCTAAATCGATAAAGGCAAAAGATTCCAGAGTACCTGTAGCATTAATCACTGGCTGGGGTGTACAGATAGATGATAAAAAGATGAAAGAAAGCAAAGCAGATCTGATCTTGAGTAAACCGTTTAAAATGGAACAGGTTTTAGATCTAGTTGCAGAAGCAATGGATATTAAGAAAGAAGGTAATTGAATAAAGGTTCAGTCTTTTAAAAGTTCGACAATGGTGATCAGCACAGATTCGCTGAGGGCTGCAAGATTGTATCCGCCTTCGAGCGAGAAGATATAAGGAAGTGAGTAGTTTTTAGCAGTATCTGGACATGAAATAATTCCCCTTACTATATTTCGTATCCCTTCATTTGATACATTGATTCCTGATAGAGGGTCATTTGCATGGATATCATATCCTGCTGATATAAGGATGATGTCTGGACTGAAGTTTCTTATAAGGTCCGGCAAAACACTGTTGTAAGCAGAAAAATAGTCCTTATCTCCTGAGCCATGCTTCATAGGAATATTGTAAGTAAATCCTTTACCTTTACCTTTACCTTTTTCGCTATCCAGTCCTGTGCCCGGGTAATGAGGGGATTGGTGTGTACTGAAGTAAAAAACTGTGTCATCTTCTTCAAATATGTGCTGGGTGCCATTCCCGTGATGGACATCAAAGTCGATTATAAATACTTTCTTGTACCCAATTTTCTGAGCATACCTGGCACCTACAGCGATATTGTTGAGTATGCAAAATCCCATAGCCCTGTTTGCCTCAGCATGATGACCTGGAGGTCTGACTGCACAAAATGCCCTTTCAATCGTCCCTTTCTTGCATTTTTCTATCGCTTCAATTACAGAACCTGCAGCAAATGTTGCTGCCTCAAATGAGTCTTTTGAAACATATGTATCAGGGTCATAATATCCTGTGAAGAGCTTAATGTTATTGAAATAGTCTTTTGTATGAACCTTGAGTATGTCTTCTTCATTTGCACGTCGTGGCTTAATATGGACAAGTTTGTCCCATATATCTGAAATTTTAAGTGTATCTAATATTTTTATAAGTCTCTTGGAAGATTCCGGGTGATTATCAGGCATTTCATGTCTGAGGAAAATATCATCATAAACAAAACCGACTTTTTTCATAATTTAAAATCTAGCTTAATCTGAAAAAAGCAATTAACGGCAGGCATGTGCGCATCAAAAGCTCTTATGCAGCACCTTTGTGAACGGTTTAATGACCCGGATTTACTGCACGTTTTCATTATTATCCATTAAATACCAGACAGACGTGAATTCTGCGTTTAAGAGGTTTGGATGTATATGTGCCTGCCATCTTTCCATCCAAATGCATTTTTCGGGTTAATGAGGATGACAACTATTATTGTCATCCTCATTAATAATATTGAAATATATAATTAAAACAATCCTTTAACCCTTCCAGATTCAACATCTACATCAACACGTCTGAAGGCGGGGTCAGAGCTTGTTCCCGGCATCAAACTTATATTCCCTGCTACAGGACATATAAATCTTGAACCACCATAAGTAAGGAAATCACGGATGTGAAGTGTCCAGCCCTTCGGAACACCCTTAAGAGTAGGATCGTGAGAAAGAGACAGGTGTGTCTTAACCATCATTGTAGCATAGTCTTTAAACTTTGGATCTTTTTCAAACTTCTCTGCTTTAGCTGTTGCTTCAGGAGAATAACTTATCCCATCTGCACCGTAGACCTCTTTTGCAATAAGTTCAATACGCTTACGGATAGGTGTTGAAAGGTCATATAGAAATTTGAAATTGACTTTATCGTTGCAGGCATCTAGAACTGCATCAGCGAGTTCAAGCGCGCCCTCACCACCTCGTTTCCAGTGTTCAGATAAAGCGACACGTGCGCCGGCTCCCTCACACATCTTCCTGGTCAACCTAACCTCGTCATCAGTGTCAGTATGGAACCGGTTTATGCAGACAACAGGGTTGATACCTGCTTTTTTAACTGTATTTATGTGATGTATTACATTTGACATCCCGTCTTCGAGCCATGTGAGATTTTCCTCGAAATATTCTTTTGGAATTGGTCTTCCCGGAACAACTGGTGGCGCACCTGCATTAACACCATGGTGCTTCAAAGCCCTTATTGTTGCTGTAATGACGGAGACATTTGGAATGTTTCCTGAATAACGGCACTTTACATTCCAGAATTTCTCAAAACCGATGTCAGCACCGAAACCTGATTCAGTAACATGATAGTCGGCCAGTTTAAGACTCATCTTGTCAGAAACTATAGATGACTGGCCGACAGCGATGTTTGCGAAGGGGCCTGCGTGTACAAAGCAAGGCTGACCTTCAATTGATTGAAGCATGTTGGGGTTTATGGCATCCCTCATCCATGCGGTCATAGCACCGGCAACCTCGAGGTCTTCTGTAGTAACAGGGTTCCCCATTTTGTCGTATGCTACAACAATATCTCCTATTCTTTTCCTGAAGTCTGCGAGGTCGCTGAAGATGGAAAGTATAGCCATAACCTCTGAAGAAACAGCGATACCAAATTTTGAGGGCATCATAAACCCGTCCATTTTACCACCGATTCCGATAATGATATTGCGTAGTGCCTGTGCGCAAAAATCTATAATCCAGCCCATTTCAACATTTTTAGGATCTATGTTGAGGCGTTTCAAGTGCCTTTTTGCGAGTTGCTCGTCATTATAATTGAACTCATGCTGCATGCGTGATGTTAGGGAGACCATTGCAAGGTTGTGTGCGTTCATAACAGCGTTTATATCACCTGTAAGACCGAGTGAGAATTCTGTAAGGGGTATGCACTGAGATAAACCACCTCCTGCTGCAGAACCTTTAATATTCATTGTTGGACCTCCTGAAGGCTGACGTATGCAGGCAGTCACTTTTTTCCCGCGTTTGCCTAATCCCTGAAGCAGTCCCAAGGTAGTGGTGGATTTCCCCTCACCAAGAGGGGTTGGCGTAATGGCTGTTACTTCAATGAACTTCCCATCAGGTTTGTCCTTCAGTCTTTTTAAAACTTGTGCGTAATCAACCTTAGCAATATAATGACCGTGAGGTAAGAGTTCATCATTTTTAATGTCCAATTCCTCAGCTAATTGCCGAGATGTCTTCATAGTTTTTTCTGCTGCTTCTGCAATTTCCCAGTCTGCGTGTTTAGTTGGATCAAGCGGCATTTTATTAAACCCTCCTCGTGTTTGAATTCGTGTGGCGTTAAGCATAAGGCGTGAAGAAAGAAAAATTAATTCCCTTTGCAGCTTACCCTAACGACATACGGTTTTAGTAGCTTATTAATGCACTAAGGAATTTATCATTCATCATCCTGAGGTTTTTACTCATCACGATTGCTATTCTTTTGATAATGTTGAATGCTAAGGCTATATCTTCTTCCATTAATCTTTCGAACTCTTCTTTTGGAAGAAGAAAGAGTTCAGTGTCTTCAATAGCAACAGCAGACGCAACATGCCGTCTATTCTCTATAATTGATAATTCTCCAAAGAAGTGCCCAGCAGGTAAGACAGCCAGTGTCTGTCTCCAGCCATCAGCAGTTACCCTTGAGATTTCGACTTTCCCTGACTGGACAAGCCATAAGCCTTTTGTATCGTCTTTTTCCTTAAAAAGCTGCTCGCCTTTTTTGAAAGAATATTTTTTGACAATTTTAGATAATTTTTTGAGTCCTTCAGTATTAATATCCTGAAGCAAAACCTGTTTTTTTAATAAATCTGTCTTAATCATAATACCTTATGCCTCCTTTTTAAATTCCTGTTTTATAGTGGGTTTTATTTGTTCTATTTTAACTGCACATACTTTTAACTCGGGTATTTTGGCAATAGGGTCGAGAGCAGTATTTGTGAGCATGTTCGCCGCAGCCTCTTTGAAATGGAAAGGGATAAAAACCATGCCCTTAGAAGGCCTTTCTGTAACCAGAACGTTGATTTTAATCGATCCCCTCCGGGATGATACCTTAACAATATCACCTTCGTTTACATCCAATTGCTTTGCATCATCCGGATGGATTTCGATATAAGGCCCTTTTGATATTTTATCCAGGGCATGAATCTTTCTTGTCATTGTACCTGTATGGTACTGGAAAAGCTGCCTTCCTGTCGAGAGTAAAAAAGGGTATTCATTATCAGGTAATTCTTCTGAGGGTCTGTATTTAACAACGCTGAATGCAGCCTTGCCCCTGGGGAATCCTCCTTTAAAGAGATAGGGCGTTCCTGGATGATCGAGTGTGGGACAAGGCCACTGTAAACCTGTCTTTTCTATTCTTCCATAGGTTATACCTGCTACCGCGGGCCAAGCCTTTCCAGCTTCATGGAACACCTGTTCGATATAATTATATTTCATTTCGTAGCCGAGCAAGTCAGAAAGTTTCATGATTATCCAGGAATCCTCTTTTGCTTCGCCTGGAGCTTCAACAGCTTTTCTGACCCTCTGGACTCTTCTTGCAGTGTTTGTAAATGTACCGTCTTTCTCAGCAAAGCAGGCTGCAGGCAATACTACATCTGCGAGCTCTGCTGTCTCTGTAAAAAATATATCCTGCACAACAAGGAAATCCAGTTTCTTAAATGCCTTTATTGTATGGGTAATATCAGGTTCGCTTAAGAGAGGGTTTTCGCCCATTATATACAAGGCTTTAAGCTTTCCTTTCAGGGCTGCCTTAGACATTTCCGATGCAGTAAGCCCGATTTTGTCAGAAAGTTTACAACCCCATGCTGCCTCAAACTTTTGTTTAACACCGGGTATGTTTACTTTCTGATATCCGGGATAAAGATCAGGTATACAGCCCATATCTGTTGCACCCTGAACATTGTTCTGTCCTCTTAAAGGATTTACACCTGTACTTTCCCTCCCGAGATTCCCTGTCATCAATGCCAAATTTGCAATAGCAAAGACATTTTCTGTTCCATGTGAATGCTGGGTAATCCCCATGGTGTAATATATCCCCGGCCTTACAGCAGTACCGTAAAGAAGGGCAGCTTTTATGATATCTTTTTTGGGAACACCTGTAATCTTCTCTCCTAACTCTGGCGTATATTCTTCAAGGGATTTCTTAAAGGATTCAAAATCATCTGTACGGGTCTCAATGAATTTTTTGTCTATAAGATCCTCTTTTATTATTACATGCATTATGGAGTTCAGCAGCGCAACATCTGTTCCAGGTCTGAGCTGCAGCCATAAACTTGCGAATCTTACGAGGTCAATCTTTCGCGGGTCAGCAACTATAAGTTCTGCACCTTTCCTCACAGCCTTTTTTATCTTTAGACCAATTATGGGATGCGTCTCTGTTGTATTTGACCCGATGACAAATATTACTTCGTGGTTTTCAATCTCAGGTACAGAGTTTGTCATAGCACCTGAGCCGAATACTGTGGCCAGACCAGCCACGGTAGAACTGTGTCAATACCTTGCACAGTGGTCAACATTATTTGTTCCGATGACAGCGCGCATAAATTTCTGGAACAGATAATTTTCCTCGTTTGTACACCTGGCTGATGAAAGTCCGCCAATCGAGTCTGCGCCATATTTTTTCTTTATTTCTTTTAATTTCTTCGCAACATAATGTAATGCTTCTTCCCATGTAACTTCTCTGAATATTGATGAAAACTTTTTAGGCTTATTCGTGGTTCTTTTATCCAGGGTTTTCGGAGCTATTCTTATAAGAGGTTTTTTGAGTCTATCAGGGTTGTTTATAAACCCATAACCGAACCTGCCTTTTGCACATAACCAGCCTTCATTAACAGTGTCCTCTTTTGAAGTGACACGTATAATTTCGTTTTGTCTTACATGGAGTGTGAGGTTACAGCCGCATCCGCAGTAAGGGCAAATTGTATCAACCTGATTAACATATTTCTGTCTTCCCTTATGAGCCCACATCTTTCCTGTGAGTGCTCCTGTAGGGCAGACTGCTACGCACTGACCGCAGAACTCACAATCGAGGTCTTTTTCATATGGAGTACTTACAATTGTCCTAAAACCTTTATAGGCAAAGTCAACAGCACCGACACCTTCAATCTCATCACAAACCCGGACACATTGTCCGCATAAGATGCATTTTTCCATACCCCTTTCTATAACCGGGTTCTCATCTTTTTTAATAAAGGGTCTTTTTTCTCCAGCAAACCTGTTTTCCCTGATACCATAGAAATATGCAAGTTCCTGGAGCGTACAGTCGCCTGCTCTTTCACATAACATGCAGTCATTAGGATGGTCTGAAAGAAGAAGTTCGAGAGTTGTTTTCCTTAGTTTTTCTAAATATGGACTTGTTGTTGTTACTTGCATACCATCTTTTACTAAAGTAGTACATGCTGTAACAGGTCTCGCTATGTTTTTAACTTCTACTAAACAGAGCCTGCACCCTCCAAACGGAGATAGTTCAGGATGATGGCATAGTGTGGGGATCTGGATATCTAGTTTTTTTGCGGCATCAAGAACAGTAGATAGTTTCCTTACAGTGATATTTTTACCGTCTATTGTTAGAGTTACCATTTTAGTTCCTTAATTTGTTATATCTTAATCTTCACGATTTTGATATCGCCTTGAATTTACAAACGGAAAAACATGTCCCGCATTTTATACACAGATTAAGATCAATCCTATGGGGTGTTTTCTTCACGCCCCTGATGGCATCTGCAGGACATACTTTTTTGCATGCACCACATCCCTTACAGACTTCTTCAAGAATAGAGAATTCAATAAGATCTTTGCATACAGCAGCAGGACATTTTTTGTCCTTAATGTGTGCTTCATATTCGTCCCTGAAATATTTAATTGTACTTAAAACAGGGTTGGGAGCTGTCATGCCCAATCCGCATAATGATGTTGCTTTAATATCTCCACTGAGTTCTTCGAGAAGCTCTATATCACCTTTTTTTCCGTTTCCTGTGGTAATCCTGGTTAATATTTCAAGCAGTCTCTTAGTTCCTATCCTGCATGGAGTGCATTTGCCGCAAGATTCAGATTGTGTGAACTCCAGGAAAAACTTTGCTGTGTTAACCATACAGTCAGTTTCGTCGAGTACGATCACCCCCCCTGAACCCATAATTGAGCCAACTTGTGCAAGGGATTCATAATCTACCTCTATGTCAAGCAACTTCGCTGGAATACATCCACCTGATGGTCCACCGGTCTGTACTGCCTTAAATTCCCTGTCACCTTCTATACCACCACCTATATCGTAGATGATCTCCTTCAGTGTAATTCCCAGTGGCACTTCAATAAGACCTGTATTTTTCACCTTCCCAGTCAAAGAAAAAACCTTTGTTCCCCCGCTCTTTTCTGTTCCAAGTCTTCGATACCAATCAGCACCGTTTAATATAATTTTTGGAATATTTGCGAAAGTCTCCACATTATTCAGAACCGTTGGCTTACCCCATAATCCTTTGATAGCGGAGTGCCACAGTTTAGGAGTCGGCATCCCGCGTTTGCCTTCTATAGAACGCATCAGGGCCGTTGCTTCTCCACATACAAATGCACCGGCACCTTTGAATATTTTAATGTCAAAGTCAAACCCGGCTTTGAAAATGTTTGTTCCGAGAAACCCTTTATCGTAGCACTGTTCTAAAGCCAGCTTTAGATTTTTTATAGCTAACGGATATTCGGCCCTAACATAGATATAACCATGGTGTGCTTCAATAGCTTTAGCACATATAATCATTCCCTCAATAACAGAGTGAGGATTGCCTTCCATAACGGATCTATCCATAAAAGCGCCTGGGTCACCTTCATCACCGTTGCAAATAACATATTTTAAATCAGACCTGGTTTTAAGACCGAGTTCCCATTTTATCCCTGTTGGAAAGCCCGCGCCTCCTCTACCTCTCAAGTTGGAATCCTTTATGACCTTGACGATCTCTTCAGAGTCCATTGAAGTGACGGCTTTTTTTGCTGCCTCATATCCGCCAGCTTTAATATAGGAGTTAATATCTTCTGGATCAATTTCACCGCAATCAGAAAGAACTACCCTTATCTGTTTTTTGTGGAAATTGTGGTAGTCTTCTCCAGCAATCCATTCTGTAACAGGAGTGCCAGCTATAATGTGTTCATTTACAAGCCTTTCAACCATATCTGGCTTTACGTATTGATAGACTGTTTTTTCTCCATTAATGATAATATCTACAAGTACGTCTTTTGAACAGAAGCCCCTGCAGCCAACTTTGTGTGCTGAGCATTTATCTTGCAGACTTGATTCAATCCCTGCAGATGAAAGTGTTTTCCTGAATGAAGACAATACCTCATTGCCCCCTGCTGCAATGCCGCCAGTTCCTGTACATACCTTTATTATGATATCTTTATTCACTCTGACTAATTTTTTTAAATGACCTTGTCAGTTTGTCAAATGTCATTTTGCCGTGTATTTCCTTATTTAAGACTACAACTGGAGCAATACTGCATGCACCTACGCAATTGACCTTTTCAATTGTAAATTTAAGGTCACCAGTTGTGTCCTCACCAGGGGGAATGTCAAGTTCTAATAAAAGTCTATTTAGCAGTTTTTCGGAACCATTAACATGGCACGCTGTTCCACGACAGATAGTGATAACATTTTCGCCACGAGGTTTTAAGTGAAACTGGCCATAAAATGTGATGATACCAAATAATCGGCTTTCTGGAATGTTAAGCTTTTTTGAAAGCCAGTTTAATGCTTTTTCAGGTATGTAATTAAAGTTGTCCTGTACGTCTTGAAGAATTGATAATATATTAAAGTCTTCTTTTAACTGAGATGCTAATATTTTTTCAAGAACTTTTTCCATAAGGTTGCTTTAAATTTCCCTAGGTGTTGTATAAAGAAGGTTTAGGGGTATCATAGTAACATGAAACTAAACCAACTATCTACTAAAATTAGCTTAAACTTTAATATATAATATATTATAAAAATAATTGATAAAACTTCAATCTTGTTTTTTAATGTGGAAGATTAAAGGTATGGATTTACAAAAAACAACAAACTATTTGAGAAACATTTCAAGTATATTCTATAATTCAATACAAATTTTTGGAGAGCTAATATATGCATAGAATTAAGCTAATTACTTTAATAATTATAATATTTACTCTGTCAGCTGTATCTGATGCTTCAGTCCTCCTTGACAGAGTCGTTGCTTTGGTGAATAAGGAGGTCATAACGTGGAGTGATCTATATAAGATGATGGAACATGAAGCAGGTGGTCAGCTGAAGGCGATGGAACAAGATGACCGTATGAAGATATTTAAAGAGAGTGAAGCAGCTTTTCTTGAAAATCTTATAGATATGAGGCTTCAGATCCAAGAAGCTATGAGACTGGGGATTGATGTCAGACTAGAAGAGGTTGATGAGGCTATAGAAAATATAAAGAATAAATATTCTCTGAATGATAGTGCATTAGAGGGATCTCTTAAAAAGGAAGGGTTAACTTTTGAAAATTATAAAAAAAGATTATCTGATCAGATACTTATTAGCAAGATTGTCAGGCAGCAGATAAGAAGCAAAATTGTAGTGTCAGATGAAGAAATAAATAAATATTTGGAGTCTAAGAAGGAAAACTTGATTGACAACGAAGCTTATAAAATAAGACTGATATTTTTTGAAAAACCAAAAAACGATTCTGACAAAAAGATAATAGAAGAAAAGGCATCTTTGGTTATTGACAGGTTGAAGACAGGTGAAGATTTCTCAAAACTTGCAGAAGAATATTCTGAAGACCCTTCAGGAAAGACAGGTGGCGACCTTGGTTTTATTAGAAAGAGTTATATGGCAGAAGAATTTGTGAATGCAATCGATAAAATGAATGTAGGCGATTTCAGTGCCCCGTTTTGGACTGAGAAAGGTCTTCATATAATAAAACTTGATGAAAAGGTTTCTGCGGATGGAATGGCTGAGGTTAGAGAAGACGTACGCAAACAGTTAATTGAGGATAAGTTCTTAAAAAAATATAAAAGCTGGATTAAAGACTTAAGAGAAAAAGCTTATATAATTATAAGACTATAATTTTCTAAGAATGTTATGTCACAAATTAAGAATAGGTGTTCTTGCTTCTGGGCGGGGTTCGAATTTCCAATCAATTATTGATGCAATAAAATCTGGGAAACTGGATGCCGAAATAGCTTTATTGATAACAGACAACACTTCAGCACTTGCTATCGATAAGGCAAAAAAGCACGCAATTGAGTATCTTGCAATAAGGCCTGAAGAATGTACGACAAAAGATAACTATTTTGAAAAAATTGCTGAAGAACTGAAAAAAAGAAACGTCGGGTTAGTTGTTCTAGCAGGATTCATGAGAATTGTTCGGAAACCATTGATAGATGCTTTTCCGAACATGATAATGAATATACATCCCGCTCTCCTGCCAGCTTTTCCGGGGTTACATGGACAGAGGCAAGCCCTGGAATATGGTGTAAGAATTTCTGGGTGTACAGTACATTTTGTTGATGAAGGAATGGATACAGGTCCTGTCATAATTCAGGCAGCAGTTCCTGTGTTTCAAGATGATACAGAGGAAAGCCTGGCAGACAGGATATTAAAATTAGAACATAAAATATATCCTGAGGCTATAAAATTATTTTCAGAGGGGAGAATTGAGGTCGAGGAAAGGAAAGTAAGGATAAAAGGATTTATTCCTTCTGATATCTCTATTGTAAACCCACCACTAAGGTCATAAGATAGAGACGAAAAAAGTCTTAACTGTCAGTTAAGATATATAGTCTTTTACTATATATCCAATTCATTTTATTATTATTTAATAAGGTATTATAAAAATATTGTATTTGATGCTGATATAAAAAATATTCTGAAGTAATTTTTACAGCAAAAAGATTAAAACAATGGACTGTCATGGAAAATAACGACATCGATATTGAGCTGATGAAAAAGATCAGAAATGAGGATTTCTCAGCATTTGAAGAGCTTGTGACAAGGCATTATCATTCAGTTTTTAATCTTGCTAACAGATTTCTTTATAACACTGCGGATGCAGAGGATATTACACAGGAAGTATTTCTGAGGGTCTTCAGGGCTTCAAAGAGTTATACCGCAAAGGCAAAGTTTTCTACCTGGCTGTATACAATAACGAAAAACTTATGTTTTAACGAGTTAAGGAGAAGACGCTCTGCAAATATTGTTTCTATTGAAGATGAGATGATTCCAGAAATACCTTCAACGGCTGAAAGCCCGGCTTCTGAAATTGAAAAGAAAGAGGTAAGGGGCAGGGTTCTCGATGCAGTGAAAGCTTTACCAGAAAACCTTAGAATTGCCGTACTGCTGCTGAAATACCATGGACTCTCATATGAGGAGGTTGCAGAGATATTAGGCTGTACGGTAAATGCTGTAAAATTACGTATACACAGGGCAAAGGATTTTCTTGCAAAAAGCATAGGGTATCTGTCTGAAGAAACAAAATGAAAGTTCTATTGTTTAATATATAAGGAGATTAGATATGAATTGTGAGTGGGTCAGGAATAACATTTCCGCTTATATAGACCATGAACTATCTGAGTACCAGAAAGAAATGGTTAGAAGTCATTTATTACAATGTCCGGAATGCAAAGCCGAGTTCAATCGTCTTTCAATGGCATGGGATTCGTTAAAGTTATGGGAGGATAAGCAACCTCCTCTATATTTAAAGGAAGCAATAATTAAGAATGCAAAAAAGGAAAAGTATTCAAGAATTTTACATATATTTGTACCTGTTGCGGCAGTTCTTGTCATAACATTTGTTACAGTCTTTTTTTATAGCAGGAATGAACAGCAAACCAGGAAAGCTTTAATGTCTGAAAATAAACGCTCACTAAAGATTGAAAGTGTTAAATTGGATGAAAATGAGATTATAAAAAATCTTCAGCTGATTGAAGAACAAGAGTTTTTTGAGTCAGTTGAGATACTGAGGACCATTGAATATCTGCCTATTATAGAGGAAGATGATTATAAGAAAACTTCAATAGGATATTTCTTGGCGTGAAAAGATTATTTTTGGCATTTATTATTATAATTCTGACCTATCCTGCAGGTGTGATTATCGCTGAAGATAATATCGAGACAAACAGGATGAAGTGGAAGAATATGAGTAATCAGCAACGTTTGGAGATAAAGGAGCGATATAAGAAGTGGAAGGATCTCCCCGTTGAAGAGCGGCAGAAAATAAATGAAAATATCAGGAAATTCAAGGAATTATCACCGGAAGAAAAAATGAAGGTCAGAAAAAGATTCAGGGTTTATAGAGAACTTGACAGTACCCAGAAAGAACTGCTGAAAAGTAAAATGAAAATGATAGAGAATATTCCTCCTGAAAAGAGAGACAGGGCATTAAAAAGGTACAGAAATATGTCAGAAAAAGAAAGAGAAGAATTTATTAAAAGGTCATTGTTCTGGAAGAATCTCGACAGTAATGAAAAGAAAGTTTTCAAAAAGATGTACTTTCCTTCAAAAAGATAGACACTCTGTTTTTTAACTCACTCAATCAATTCTTGAAGCCTTAAATATCTTCATGTAATATACATAAATGAAGATTTCCGGTGGTCTTGAGAAAGGAAGACAAACAGCGACAAAAAGGCTTTTCTCAAAATTATTAAAAGGAAGAGAACTTAGACCGACGACTTCAAAAGTCAGAGAAGCACTTTTTGACATAATAATGAAAAAAATCGAAGGGGCTGTATTTGTTGACCTCTATGCTGGTACAGGCACTGTTGGACTTGAGGCACTTTCAAGGGGGGCGAGTAAAGCAATATTTGTCGAACCTGATGATTTACTGGTCAAGACAATTAAAAAAAATATTGATGAATTTGGGTTTCAGAAAAGAGCTTTTGTATTTAAGGGAAAGGCATACGAATTCCTGGTAAGATCATCTGAAGAGAAAGACAGTTTCGACATTTTTTTTCTTGATCCTCCATATCATTCAAAAGAGATAGACAAAATCCTTCCAATTATCGGAGAAAAGAGGCTCTTAAAAGAAGGAGGAATAGTAATAGTAGAGAACTATTTTAAAAAGGAAATGCCCGAAAAGGCATCTAATTTAATGAAAAAAAAGAGTTACAGATATGGTGATACAATGTTAACAATTTATAGGAATTTATAGAAAGGTTGTGATATGAAGAAGATTGCGATTTATCCAGGTACTTTTGACCCGCTTACTAATGGTCATCTTGACCTTGTGAAAAATGCACTTAAGATATTTGATGAAGTTATTATTGCTGTAGCACCAAGCCAGAAGAAGCAGCCGCTTTTTACTACCAATGAGAGATTGAAGATGATAAGGATGTCAATTAGGAAATATAAAAGGGTTAAAGCCGAGGCATTTAACGGCTTGCTTGTTGAGTATGTTAGGGAGAAGAAGGGAATTGCTATACTACGAGGGTTAAGGGCAGTATCGGACTATGAGTATGAACTTCAGATGGCTCATATGAACAGAAGGCTAAACGAAGATATTGAAACTATTTTTATGATGCCGAGTGAGGATTATAGTTTCCTTTCTTCAAGTTTAATAAAGGAAGTGGCTTCCCTTGGAGGGTCTTTGAAAGGACTTGTTCCGAAAGATATTGAAAGTGCTTTAAGAAACAAGTTCAAGATGGTAAAAGACACAGTTGAAGAATATTAACCCGAAAAATGCATTTAAATTTTTTAAAGCTGGTAGGCACATATGCCTACCGTGAATTGCATTTTTGGGTTAATAGTGTGATGAAAACTAACAGGAGATTTTATGGCAAACCGTAAGCTTTCCATTCCGCCTCATTTTGTACCGGATAAAATAAAAGAAATATGGAGGGTAAATTATCAGGAACTTGCTAATAAAGCAATGAAATGGGTAGAGCAGCATAATATACGTCCAGCTTCAGATGACATTGTTAAAATTTGTTTAGTAGCTGTGGATGTACAAAATACATTCTGTATTCCAGGGTTTGAACTATATGTAGGTGGGAGTACTGGAACAGGAGCGGTTGATGACAGTCGAAGGTTGTGCGAATTCATTTATAGAAATCTAAATATAATCACTCAGATATGTCCTACAATGGACACCCACCAGGCAATGCAGATTTTTCATCCTATTTATTTAATTAATGACAAGGGAAAACATCCGGAACCTTTCACACTTATTTCTGAAGAAGACGTAAGGAGAGGTATTTGGAAGTTTAACCCAGCACTTTGTCATAATTTTCAGATACACGAGGATTATGGGCAGAGACACCTTCTGCACTATACAAAAAAACTAAAAGAAGGAAGTAAATATAATCTTACGGTATGGCCTTATCATGCCATGTTAGGAGGTATTGGTCATGCATTAGTATCTTCTATTGAGGAAGCCATTTTCTTCCATACGATTGCACGATATAGTCAACCAGATTTTCATATAAAGGGTGACAAACCATTTACCGAGCATTACTCTGTTCTTGGTCCAGAGGTGATGGAAGGTCCTGATGGAGAGACAATTGCTCAAAAGAGTGGAAAGTTCTTCAACAAACTCTTGCAGTTTGATGCTATTGTCATAGCTGGACAGTCAAAGAGCCATTGTGTAGCCTGGACAATAGACGACCTTTTGGAAGATATTCTGGCTAAAGACAGGCAGTTGGTTGAGAAAGTATACCTATTAGAAGATTGTACTTCTTCCGTTGTTGTGCCAGGAGTCATAGATTATACAGACCATGCTGATGCTGCATTCAAGAGGTTTGCTGATGCTGGTATGCATGTAGTGCGTTCCA
>MHEF01000114.1:17468-21780 GCA_001805125.1 Nitrospirae bacterium RBG_13_39_12 | reverse complement strand
ATTAATACGTTAATTTATATCTATGATTAATATGATTATGACATAATTATAAACAATAACGTTAATAAAATTATATAACTATTTAAATTATAATTATTTATTGTCAATATTATGATAAACAACTGAAAATATTTATATTTTTCAGAATTCAGAATAATGTCAAGCAATTAGTGAGTTCCGGGTGGAGTGACGCCTTTACCTTTTTTCATTAAAAGTACAAGGGGCAGGATACAGATCATTATTATACTTACGATATAAAAGGCATCGTTGAATGACATCATGGAGGCCTGTCTTAGAAGCTTTTCATATATAATGCCGAGACTTCTTTGTTGAGTCATAGAATTATCAATCCCTTTATATTGAAATATGTTTGTTCCCATATTTGAGATACTCTGGTAATTTGTATCAAAGGGTGTTAAGTGTTCTGACAGATGAACTTGATGAAATTGTGCACGGCGCGAAAGTATCGTAGTTACAAATGCGACCCCAAAACTTCCACCAAGATTTCTTAAAAGATTAAATATAGCTGTGGCATTAGCCATGTTTTCTTTTTTTATCGTTGAGAAAGTTAGTGTTGTGAGGGGTATAAAAAGAAATCCCATGCCAACACCTAAAATAAATCTTGGCCATATAATAGTATTTAAGTCAGCGAAGAGGTTGAATTTTGACATCAGATATGTAGCATAAGCACAAGTAATAATGCCGAATGCTAAAATCCCCTTTGGGTTTACCTTTGTAACAAGTCTTCCAGCAATGGGCAGGGCAATCAAGGTTGCGACACCCCCCGGTCCAAGAACCAGACCGGAAAGAAAAGCAGTATATCCCATTAATGTTTGAACGTAGATAGGAAGCAAGACAATACTGCCAAACAGATTAAAAAAAGCAAAAAACATAACCATATTCCCTGTACTGAATGAAATGTTCTTAAAGGTTCTTAGGTTGACTACAGGATTTTTTGTAAAAAGTTCAACGATTACAAAAAGTATCAGGGAAGTTGCTGATATGACACTCAGCCATACAATAAAACTGGATGAGAACCAGTCTTCTCTATGACCCTTGTCAAGAACTATCTGGAGACATCCAAGCCCTATTGTAAGTAATACAAGTCCCCAGTAGTCTATCTTCATCCTTAGCTTAGTCATATAAGGAGGATCAGTTATAAAAAATATGGTCATAAGTATGGAAATCACACCTATGGGTACATTAATGAAGAATATCCAGTGCCATGACCAGTTATCGGTAATCCAACCACCAACAAGAGGACCGATAATGGGTCCGAACATAATCCCCATACCAAAAATAGCCATTGCCATACCATGTTGGCGTGCTGGAAATGTCTCAAGAAGTATTGATTGTGAAATGGGCTGAAGAGCGCCGCCGCCGATTCCTTGAAGGATTCTGAAGAAAACCAAAGCCTTGAGACTCCACGCTGAACCGCAAAGGAAAGAACTGATAGAGAATAATATTATGGAGAAAATAAGATATCTTTTTCTGCCGAAAAACCTGCTGAGCCACCCGGAAAGGGGAATTATTATGGCATTAGAAACGAGGTAAGAGGTAATTGTCCATGTGGACTCATCTATTCCTGCTGAAAGGCTTCCACGAATATGGTCTAGAGATACATTTACAACAGAAGTGTCTATTATCTCTATGAGAGTTGGGAGCATAACGGTAAGTGATATGAGCCATTTGTTCATTTCTCAATCAGAATAGTTGGCACTACAGACATACCGATTCGAAGAACATGCTCCGGATCTGTATCTTTATCAAACAATATTTTTACGGGTATTCTTTGAACTACTTTGACATAATTCCCTGTAGCATTCTCTGGAGGAAATAAGGAAAAAACAACCCCTGTGCCTGCCATAATGCTGTCAACTTTTCCATAGAATGTTTTTCCTGAATAAGTATCCACTATAATTTTTACTTTCTGACCCATTCTTATTTTTTCAAGTTGGGTTTCCTTATAATTTGCGGTTACATAGATATCATCAAGAGAAACTATAGCCATTAATGGCTGGCTCTCCTGTATCTGATTCCCGATTTCTACAGATTTCTTTGTTACATAACCGTCGGATGGGGCAAGTATCTTTGTATATCCATAATTAAGCTGTGCCGCATTCAGTTTTGCTTCTTTTACTTTAATTGTAGATAATTGGGAGATCCTTGTTGTCTCTGTCTGTTTAATGACTGCCTTTTGAGTTTCAACAGCTATCTCAGCTTGTTTTAATTTTTCTTTTGCTGCTTTTACATGTGCGACATTAACATTATATTCTGTCTCTGTTTTCTGATAACGTTCCTTTGAAATAGCCTCTTTTTTATAAAGGTTTTTTGCCCTGTTTAAATCTATCTCAGCCTGTGTGAGATTTGCGTTCTGAAGCTCGAGATTTGCTTTTTCAGACTCTGCTTTTGCAATAAGCTCTAAAAACTGCTTTTTTGATGCTTCAATCGTCGCATCAATCTCCGGGAGTTTAGCTTTTTCTGCATTAAAACCTGATAATGCCTCTTTTACTTTTACATCATAATCAGAAGAGTCTATTTCGAGAAGGAGGTCTGCTATTTTAACTGGCTGATTGTCTTTTACATAAATCTGTTTTACTGTTCCTGAAACTTTTGCAGCGACTGTATGTATACGTCCTTCTATAAACGCATCGTCAGTTGTAACATGGGTAGACTGATATCTTAAATAGAAAAAAAGGGTTACAGACCCTAATAATACAATAAGAATAAAAACAAAAATTGCAATTCTCTTTCTTTTATTATTGCTCCCCTTAGTCTCTTCCATAAATCCCCTCCAGTAGAATCAGAAAATTATTAATGTTAGTTTTTATTAAAGTTTAGAAGAAAAATATCACTTATTTATATGCTGAAACCAAATCAAACCCAATAGAATACATAAGACCTGCCTGAGCCTGCCTGAACTCATACAGTGCAGTGTAGTAGTTCGTTTCTGCTTTTGTAAGAAGTGTAATTGCATCAATGACATCGGTAGCTGTACCGATGCCTTCTTCATATTTAATTTTGTTAATTCTCAGATTTTCTTCTGCCTGATTAATTGCATCTTTGGTTACCTGTATTTTTTCATCAGCAATTTTCATTTCAAGATAACTTTTTTCTACCTCAAGTTTTACATCGTCCAATAATTTTTCCTTTTGTTCAAGAAGTTGATTTTTTATGTATTTCAGCTTTGATACTTCAGCCCTAGTACTTCCGCCATTGAAAAGATTGAAATTAATGCCTAATATCAACGACCAGTTGTCTTCATGGAGCAGGTAGCGATTTTCAGTGTAGTTGTATCCCCCTTGTGCATAAAGAGAAGGGTAGTACTCAGATTTTTTAGCACTCTCTTCAAGGTAATTTATTTTTATCTGATTATCAATTATTTTAAATTCAGGCCTTTGTTTTGAGGCAGCTTCCCATGCATTACAAAGTTCAAAACTAAATGGTAAATCGCCTGATATGTCTATTGCCTGAACTTCATTAGTTAATGGTAATGAAAGGATGTTATTGATTCTTGCGGTATTAATGGCTTTAAGGTTTTTGGTTGTTAAAAGCTGTTGCTTCGCATCGGAGAGTTTAACTTCAGCCTGAAGCAAGTCGTTTTTTGTTATTACCCCCTCCTCATAGAAACTCTGTGCAAGCTTTAAATGAGACCCGAACATTTCTACTTCTTTCTGTGCTATTAAAATCAATTTATCTGTTTTAAGCAGGTCTAAATATGCAGTTATAAAATCAAGTGCAACAAGATTTTTTATTCTTTCAATGTCAAGTTCTGTAACATTTAAAGATAGCTTGGATGCATCATAGAGTGAGGTACGGGCCCCGAAGTCATATATGGTATGATATACATTAATTCCGTACGACAAAGATTCTTTTTCAGCTGTGAAGACGCTCTGAGATCCAAAAAATGCACCTGGTTGATATTGCAAGAAAGTCTGATTAGCAGAAATATCAATAGAAGGGAAAAATCGAGATTTTGCGACCAAAGTATCTGCTAATGAGATGTCCTTGTTGTAGGATACAATCTTTATGATACGGCTGTTTTCTGTAGCAAGTTTTAACCCTTCCGAAATAGATAAAGCTTTTGTAATATCCTCTGAATAACAGGTGCTGTTAAAGAGGAATGCCAGAAGAGAGACTAAAGCAGCAGTTATAATACAAGGAATATGTCTTACGATTTTGGTTTCTGAATTCATTTTAGTGTCCCCCTCACAAAGATCTTTACGAATTCTTTTATTACTTCTGTGTTTTCTGTTATTCTGAGTTTTTTAATCATAAGAAATTCCTTGGCATTAAAGTATGAGAAAAACAT
>MHEF01000114.1:16135-17458 GCA_001805125.1 Nitrospirae bacterium RBG_13_39_12 | reverse complement strand
ACTCTTGCCCCTAGCTCTGTATTGTATGTTTTAAGAATTCCTTTCTTTTGCATAACAGTAAAATAAGATGCGAGTGTATTATGTAGTTCATCAATGAATGAGGTATATATCTTATGTATTTTCTCAGGGTACCTGTGTATTTCTAAAAGCATTATTCTTATTAAATCTTTTCTTAAAACAAGAGTTTCAAGAAAATTATTTGCGATATGAGTTAATGCTTTTTCATATGACAAATTTTCAATTATTGGCATGATCCCTTTTAATGCAGGCAGGAACGAATATGTATTTATTACTTCTTCAAAAAGCTTCTCTTTTGAAGAAAAATATCTGAAGAGTGTAACCTCTGCAATTCCCGCCTCTCTTGCAATTTCTTTAGTGGTTGCACCAAGGTATCCCTTTTTTGAGAAAAGCTTCAGCGAAGTTTTAAGAATTTTACCTCTCGTATCCATAAAATATAGCTGTTTAATAGGATTTAATAAGTGTAAGTGTTTACTAACAATTTAAAGAAAGTAATCTCAAAATGTCAATAAAAATGGAAGATTATCAGAGACCATAAAGATATAATATAAAAGGTCAGCTAATCTTACCTGTTTTTCTGGCTAGCTGAGTAGTCTCTTCGAGCAAGTCATCTACTTCATCGAGTCCTTTGTCCCAAAATCTTCTATCTGTTATATCTACGCCAAGATTTCTGAAAATATTCTTTGGAGAATCTGACATCCCAGATGATAGAAATTCTTTGACATTTTCAATATATTTAGGCTGTTCTTTAACAGAATTCTGAAGTGATTTAGAGATTAAAAGGCCACTTGCATAAGAATATACATAGAAAAAGCTGCGTATGTGGCTCCAATATACCCACCAATTCTCTGAGCCGGCAGATTGTTCAACAAAACTACCCATGTATGCAGCCATGTGTTTCTGAAATAATCTTCCTATTTCTTCTTTTGACAAGTACCCTTTTCCCCTGAATTCCTGATGAAGTTCCTGCTCAAATTTATAGCACGCTACCTGTCTGAATATAGTTGAGACGTCATCACTTAATTTCATGACCATAATTGAAAGCCTCAATTCGTCATCCGCTTTGCGAAGTATTTCTTGAAGAACAAAATCTTCCATGAATGTACTTGCAACTTCTGCAGTGGACGTAGGTGTTCCGAAATTTAAGGCATTCTGTTTTTTCTTAAGTAATTCATTATTTATTCCATGCCCGAGTTCATGAGCTAACGTCAGTACATCACGAAGTTTGTTTGTATGATTTAAAAGAATATAAGTAGGCTGAGAAATCAGATTATAAGCACAGAATGCACCACTTGCCTTCCCTTT
>MHEF01000114.1:13310-16113 GCA_001805125.1 Nitrospirae bacterium RBG_13_39_12 | reverse complement strand
CCGTTTTTTATAAATCCGTTAAATATTTCAACGAATTCACTATCAAGATATTTAAAAACTCGATAAATGAGTTTAGTAGATTCCTTAAATGAATATTCAATTGTGGAGTTCCCGTATTCCACATTCCTTTCATGGTACTTTAATCTCTTGACTTTCATTAGTCTGGCCCTTAATTCATAAAACCTGTAAGAAATATCAAACCTGTCATAAACTGTTTTTATTAGTGCATCCACGATGTCGCTTTCGATATCATCATTAATATGCCTGGCTAAATCCGGCCTGGAAATCTTTCGTAATTCATCGTCTACCTTTTTATTTGCCAGTATGGAATTAATTTCTGACTCTGCAACTTCAACGTTTTTGTACAATATATTGTTAAATGCCTTTGCTGACGAGTCTCTTGTTATTTTATCCCTACTGTTCAAAAGGCTGAGTATTTCTGAAAAAGTTTTATTGTATTTTCTTCCGTTTTCAAGAATAACTGTTCTCTCCTCTTTTGCCAGGAAGCTGGATGTCATCCTTACCCAGTTGGAATGAGAAGTGGACATCTTAAGATTGAGAATCTTTTCTTCAGGTTCATTCAAAAAATATCTGGATTCACTGAATATCCTTTCAAGGAAATGTTTGTAGCTTTTTAGTCCAGTATATTCAAGAAAATTATTTTGCAGTTTTGGGGGGATTTTGGCTATTCGTAGATAAAAAAACTGTATATCATTAGCAATTTTTTTACTGAAAGATTCGACCTTGTTGAGTTTAGCTTTAAGATCAGGATTATTTTGATCCTGTGCGTGTCGAAGCATGAAATAGTAACCTTCATCGCCTTCAGTCCCGCAATATCTTTTCCATGCTTCATATTCGTCTAAGGCAAGCTTTAATACGGATGGTTTCTCAAGATAATCTTTGCGGTTTTTCCATTTGTTGATAAATTCGTAGCTTTTTCGTTCAACTATCCTTCTTTTTTTTTCTATTCTTGGGTCAGTATCGTTTTTAAATAGTTTTTTGAGATTCCAAGTAGTCTGCTCAATTCTGATCATTCTTATAATGTCTGCTAAAGGTTTAAAAAAAGTTTGTGTTGCCGCCGGGATTTTTAATGAAGGGAAAGATGCAGCAACTAATAATTATTATTTAGGATGAATATTTACATAATAAACGCTATTATGTCAAGACAGAATAAGACAGAATAAGAATATTTTCTTAATTTTATATTACTTGAAAATACTACCATTTAATTATAAATTATAACTATGGCAGAAGGAAACAAATATTGTATATGTTGTGGTGAAGAAGTTCCTTTCAATGTGGTAGTCAGAAATGAAAGGAGGGAACTTACATGTACTTATTGCGGGTTTACTCTTGATGTCGAGAATTTATGGGAAGATACAAAAAGTTCTATAGATAAGTATGCCCTTATTGCTGAAGATTCGAAATTTACAAGAACACTTTTAAGGGAACTGCTGCTGAAAAAAACATTAGCCAGTGAGGTCATAGATGTCACAAATGGCCTTGAATTAATTTCGGAATATTCAAAACTGGTGAAAAAAAATATAAAGCTTAGTTTTGCAATAATTGACCTTAATATGCCTGTAATGGACGGCTTAACCGCGGCAAGAACTATAAGAGCACTTGAAGAGAAAGACGGTATATTAAAAATTCCGATCGTATTTTTTTCGGGAGTAAAGGCAGATGAAGATCTTAGAAGGCAGATGGAACTGCTTTCACCTGCCAATTATGTAAACAAGGGCTCTGACCCTGATCCTGAACATTTAATCAAAAGAGTGCAGGGCCTTCTAAACTTTATTTCCCAGCGTTATCAGTAACATCCGGGAGGTATTATGAATTACCAGATAGGGAAGAGTGGTAGGATTGTAGTAGCAAGACTTGAAGACGGAGAGGATGTTCTTGCAAATATTATCAGTATTGCAAAAAAGGAAAAGATAAAGAGCGCAGTTTTGTATCTTGTTGGAGGTATTAAAAAGGGAAGGGTTGTTGTTGGTCCGGAGAAGGAGGAGTTACCTCCAAAACCTGTCTGGAAAGAAATAGAAGAGAGTCATGAGATATTGGGAATCGGGACAATATTCTGGCAGGAAAATGAACCAAAGATTCATTTACATGGTGCATTTGGGAAAAAAGACATGGTTAAAGTCGGTTGCCTTAGGGAAAAATCAGAAACTTTTCTTGTACTCGAGGCAATCATTATAGAGATAGATGGGATTAATGCCCGCAGAGAGTTTGATAAGGCATCGGGATTAACGCTACTGAAAATATAGAAATTATAAGTCTTGGAACAAAATAATTAGTCGTTAGAAGGTTTTTTTAGAAGTTCTATTACCTTTGCATCACTTACTTGTTTAAAATCGTGATAGTAGTTACCTACAGCGGTAAACCATGCAAGTGTTCTGGGACAGACCCATTCATCTACCATATTTTTAATGTCTTCTTCTGCATCTTCTGATGAAACAGGAAGGGCAGCGACGAGTCTGGCTATTTTCTCTTTTTTTAAAGTTGATACAGCAGCTTTAAAAGTTGCGCCAGTAGCAACACCGTCATCTACGAGTATGACTGTTTTCCCTTCGAGTATGGGGATGCCTTTTCCAGAACGATAAAGATCAATCCTCTTTGAT
Source organism: Nitrospirae bacterium RBG_13_39_12 (assembly GCA_001805125.1). GTDB lineage: Bacteria > Nitrospirota > Thermodesulfovibrionia > Thermodesulfovibrionales > SM23-35 > RBG-13-39-12. The sequence goes on along the minus strand of MHEF01000114.1, from coordinate 13,492 downwards.
ATTTCTTTCATCTCTTCCTTGATTTCCTTTTCTAAGTATTCTTTTGAAACATTATAGGCTGAAATAATATTATCGTTAAGAAAAATAACACCTGTTTCGGAAACTGCGCCTATGGCAAACTCTGGATTGTCCGGATGGCCTATTTTCCTGACTATTATTATATCGAGAGAACAATTCAACGC
>MHEF01000114.1:10008-13255 GCA_001805125.1 Nitrospirae bacterium RBG_13_39_12 | reverse complement strand
ACATCTTTTCTATCTTTATATCGCATTAGCAAAGAAGCAAGTTGTTTGCCCGCATCCTTTCTATCTTTATAAAACATATTTTGAAGTTCCATATATAATATTTTTATTTTGATTTAAGGATATAAAAAAATAATTTGCTTTACAACTTTTTATGAAAATTATAATATCATACATAAAATAATTTGAGTTTTAGTTTTAAAAAATATAGAATTATTCTAGTAGCTTTAGAAAATTGAATAATGAAGAAAACATTCAAAATAAAGATAAAATGTATAAGGATAATTTAAAAAAACAAAAACAGGATATAGCCGGGGATATTAAGTTGTGATTTCAAGAAGAATATTTTTAAAGGCTCTGCTAACCGGAATAACATTTTATCCATTTAAAAATGTTTTGGCATACCAGAAGTCCAAAAGGGTGCTAAATATGTACAATATTCATACTGACGAAAAACTGAATGTTCATTACTATTCGTCAGGTTTTTATAACCCTGAGGCAATCAATAAAATAAATTATTTTCTTAGATGCCATTTTACCGATGAAATCAAAGAAATCGATATCAGGGTTTTAGACCTTCTCTGTGATATAAAGGATGCTGTGGATAAAAATGGAGAGATAAATATAATATCAGGCTATCGCTCACCTGTTTATAATGATTTTCTTATAAGAAATGGCAGAAATGTAAGTAAAAACAGCCTTCACTTGAAAGGGCTTGCCATTGACTTCACAATCAACGGTGTCAGCAATAATAAGCTTACCCGAATAGCAAAATCTTTTTCAGCAGGTGGGGTAGGTAAATATCCTGAATTTGTTCATATAGATGTAGGACGTTCAAGATACTGGTAAAATCTGGATTGGTTTCCTAATTTACTCCACTTTATTTGTCATTTATACCTGTGGTAATTTAAGGCAAAATCTGATTGCCTAGTTCGCATATAACACTAACTACTGCCTTGGTTACATTTACAATAAAAACAAAATCAAGCGTTTCAATTCTATCATTGTGAGTGTGGTAGTAAGGATTCCTGAACATAGCTGTATCAGTCAGCATAATTGCAGGATACCCACAGTCCCAGAACGGTGCGTGGTCGCTAAATCTCGTTTCAGGGATGATACGGCCCGATAACGGCACCTTGTAAGGAACGGTAATGAGATCCGGAACATATTTACATGATGTTTGAGAAAATGTATCTAATAAATCCTTAGACCGTCGGTTTGCGATAATACCCAGGAAATTTCCTTTTTTTGATATAGGAATTCTCACAAAGAAAGGGACATGCTGACTCCCTTCAGCCATATCTGTATATCCTACTGATTCGAGAATAAGTACTGCTTTATATTTTTTGTTCTGCTTCTTGGCTTCTTTGGCAAAGTGGCTGCTGCCGATCAAAATTTTTAAAGTCTGAGGTTGCGGTTCCTCAAGAGTAAAAGCAACGAATTGTAAAGTTTTATTTAGTTTCTGGTTGCTCAAAATATTTGCAACTTCGAGAAGTACTGCAACCCCGCTTGCATTGTCATCAGCACCAGGGCTTCCCCATGCAGCATCATAGTGTGCACCCAAAAGGATGATGTCACTTCCTTTATCTAAACCTTCCATTGTTGCAACGATATTCTTATAAGTTCTCCCGTGAAATGGTACTTTCTGACTTTCTAAGTTGAGGTTAAAGGAGGATAGTGTCCTTTCAATAAATTCAGCTTTTTCCTCCAGAGTTTCATAATTCTCCCAACCATGTCGTAGACCTTCTACGTCATTCACATATTGTTTAAGTCTTTCTATGCTGACTTTTGAAGAGATATTTTGGATAAGAGATGACATAATTTGATTACTGTTAGCTTATATTATTTATAATTATACAAAATATCGAAATTTGTATGAATCAACTATCAGAATAAAAAATAATATTTACCTTGAAATCTTCCTTAAAATCTGTTATCCAATAAGCTATGGCGAAGAAGCAAAACTTAACTGTTTCTAAAGAATACCTAAAGAACTTGGAAAAAAAGGTAGATGACCTCAAGACGCTAATGGACATCTCTGCAATTATATCATCTACGCTCGATTTTAATGAACTCATGACTATTGTTATGGAGAAAGCAAAAAGTGTAATGGATGCAGAAGCATGTTCAATACTCTTTTATAACAGAGATACAAACAAGCTAGAATTTGAAGTCGCGATATGCAAAGAAGAGGAAACATCCGACATCCTTAAGAAAAAGATAACGCTTGAAATGGGGCAGGGCATTGCCGGGTGGGTTGCAGAGAAGCTGGAGCCGTTAATTATAAAGGATGTAAAAAAAGATAAAAGGTTTTTTCAGAATGCGGATAAACAGACAGGTTTTATTACAAAAAGTCTTATAGCTGTCCCTCTTGTTGGCAGAAGAGGGCTTATTGGTGTGGCTGAGGTAATTAATCCAAGAAATAAGAACTACGACTTAGAAATATTTCAAATCCTAACCAAGCAGTTTGCTATTGCCATTGAAAATGCATTATTTCATAAAGAATCACTTGAAAGAGAGAGGCTTAAGCAAGAGCTTGAGATATCGGCTGTAATACAAAAAAGTTTTCTTCCCGATTCACCTGTTCTAAAAAAAGGGAATATAGTGGTTTCAGCGGTGAATATATCAGCCGCAAAGGTCGGAGGAGACATATATGATTTTATAGAGCCTGTTAATGATAAAGTAGGTGTTTTTATAGGTGATGTATCGGGGAAGGGTATCTCTGCTGCACTTTATATGGCAAAGATTATAAGTGATCTCAGATATATTGCACACATGGCAGACTCTCCTGAAGCTGTCCTGAACCGCCTAAATTCAATTCTTTCCAGAGCACCGAGGGGAATGTTTCTTACAGCTATATATATGATAGTAGATACTGTTGAAGGTATTGTCCGGACGTCTGTTGCAGGACATCCACCGTTCTTGTTACTGACTGAAAAAGATGTTCAAGCAGTTTCAGTCCCGTCTGGCCCCCCACTCGGAATTGTTCCTGTCGAATACCCTTGCAGTACCATGTCACTCAAAAGCGGCGACAGGGTGCTGTTATTAACAGATGGTGTATTTGAGGCAAAAAACAAAAAGGGAAGCAGAATTGGGTTTGAAAATATCGTCAGATTGATAGAGAAAAATGTACACAAGAAACAAATTGTTGAAGTGATCACTGATTATGTTGATGACTTTTCAAAAGGCATGGAAAGGGCGGATGATCTGACCATAGTGGAGTTAAGATATTTGGGTTGATTCGGCTATT